>JBDSSX010000334.1:0-7967 GCA_039928555.1 Nitrosospira sp.
ACCAGAACGCGAAGATAAGCTACCGACAAGGCGTCCTTTGCCGACAGGTTGGATGGATCCCTGAATGCCGGCTGGCGAGGAAATAACACCCAGAAAACGATCAAAAGCACCGCGCTCATGAACATCAATGCGGGCGCGTTTAATAGCGATTCTCGCTGGGCTTCAACACGCAAGACTGAATTCCCCTGAAGCGTTTTTTTCAGGTATCACATAAATGGAATGCGAATTCCGCCGCTGGAAAGTCAATGCCTCGCCATCCACCTTTAGCGCGCAAGACGTGGGAATCCCAAGCGTCAAATCCCCGCGCGGCTCGAATAAAAGGGTGGCGGAACCATCGGAATTGAGGTGCCATGATTTTAGCGGCGCGCTGGCGTCAATCAACCGCAAAGCTGAAGCACTATCACGCACGGGCTTGAGAACGGCATGATTACGCGCCAGATGAATATAGCGGCTGGTATCCCGGTCGGAATATCCGACAACATCGGTTGAGATTTGGGGCGTCATTTCCGAGACGGGCAATCGCACCGTTCTGAGCGTATCCCCGAAAAGCAGCCAATCGCCATTGAGATCGCGCGCAATACTCGCCGTTTGAAAAGCCCGCCCACGCTGGACGTATTCATCGAGCCATACACTCAGCACATTTTCCGTGCGCTGCTCATCCGCGAGCCGATCCAGAAGTTCGGCCCCGTTTGCATGCAACAGCGCGTCGGCATGAAACGAAATGGACGAGGCACGCAGGCGGCGTGCAAGATCGAGCTCCCGGTTCCAATCGCTGATTTTGCCGAAATTCAGCGCCTCGCCATACCAGAGTTGCGCAAACAGCGGCTCGCCGGTTAGTGGCGTCAACACTTGCGTACCCCATTGAGTGGGCCGTAGCGCCGGAGAAAGATCCGCAAGAGAGAGCGGGCCGCTTTGCCAGGTCAAGCCGCCTCCGCCATAATGTGGCAACGCGCCCTTTTCGGCCGCCGCCAGCGCGGCGGGACCGGGCTTGCCGTCGCCAGACCACATCAGCAACAGAGGGGAGCCGGGCGCCACTGATTGCATAAATCCAATGGTTCCCACAGTCTCGCGCGTCATTTCCGCCGCGTAACCTTCCATAAATACGCTATAACGATAGGGCTGCTGGTCTGCGTCGGTTTTTCCCTCGAATATCCCCCAGTAAAAAGGATGACTATATGTGTGGCTCGCCAATCGAACCTGCGGCATGGCAGCCAACTGCCGAATTTTGCCGCGCTGCTCATCACTGATGACTTCAGCCTCGATCACACCCAATGTCACCGGCGTGGTGTTCTTCCCAATCCATGCCTTGAGCAGATCGATGGCTTCAACACCCTGCTCGTCCTTGGCAAACAGACGGTCGCCGCGCACCTCGATAATACCCAACCGGCGGCCATTTTCCGTCGTTAGATCAAATACCGGCTGCTGCGCCGGCAAGCGTAGCGCGGCCTTGAAAAAAGAAAAGGGATCGAGCAACCATTCATGGCGGCCCGACACGGTCTCGTTCATGATATGAGGGTGCAATGCGTACCCCCCCCATGCGCCAACGGCAACCGGATGAAACATGTTGGCTCCATCGTTCAACGTCAACCAGGCGTCATGGTTATCGCGAACCCGGATATCCGGCGTACCGCTGCCCACAACTGGCGCTGTGCCTGGCCGGCCCAAGCGCTCATTGACAGTACCGAGATTGAGTTTACTTATCGTAGGTTGCAACTCCCCCTGATAATTGACCACGTTCCGGCAAGCGGCGCCCGCGGGTAAATGACCCAGGAACACCACCGGCAGACCCGCATCGACTTCAGATTTCAAACGTGCGCAGATGCTGTCATAGCGGCCCTGGCTGTCTTCCGGCAACCATGTGATAACACCGGCATAGCGGCCAACCAGCGGTTCGATAGGCAAGGGAAGCTGATCGACATACCAGTAGTCGAGCGCCAGCCCCAGATATTCCAGCGGCATTGCCGCATGCTTGAATAACTCGTGATCCATTTGCTGTGAGGGCGTGCCGTTGATGATGGCCAGCAATTTGCGCGGGGCCAAACGCACGCGCCCCTGCCCCAGCCAGGTTAGATCGCCGTTGGCAACCCACGGCATGAACCCGAGCTCGACAATTTGACGCGCCGTTTTTTCAGCTTCGGCCCAATTGCCCGGCTCGACGTAATCCAGCACGGTAACGGGTACATTAAATTCATCCTGCGTACGCTTCAACTGCTTGAGAAGCCATTCCCTGTTTTTTTCCTTGGTCGGGGCGTGCTTGCCGGTGACCGGATCGAAACCATGAAAAAGCGACTCGGCAACCATCCCATCAGCATACTGACTGGCGCGATCCAGCACCTCGAAACCGCGATTGAGAATGAGCTTGCAACCAGGAAAACGGCGCTTCACCTCCGCAAGCAGCGCAACCAATCCTTTCTCCTGCTCCTCGCGCTGCTTGCCTTCAACCGTTACAATCATATAGCTATCAACGGTATCGAGGAAAAAAGCGCGGTAACCCTCGCGCCACAAGCGGCCGAAATGGTGCTCCAGCAGATACTCATGCCAAGCGGGATCGTTCATGTCCATCACCAGGCTATTCCATGCCGGATTCACGCCAATTGACCATTTCGTCTTGATGCGCGGCATGTCCTCGCTATTGCGAGCAATCTCGCCGAATGAAACATAGGCAAATATGAGCGAATCCAGGTTTAGCAACGCCGCTTTCTCGTGTGGCAAGATCTGACTTGGCTGGACGACGATCTGATCGAAATGGCGCAAATCTTCCACTGGTGGACGGCTTCCATAGTAGAACACGATGTCGCGCTGTTCTAGGGTATCGGCTAACACAGTGGATGCAATGAATATCAATGGCATCAGCAGAAAACGGAGGTCCAACATTTTATTTTTAAGCATTTTCGTTTTATTTTCCGGCATGTATCGGACGAATGACGAGGATACCCCTGGCATATACCCGGCAGAATTGGACTGATGACGCCTCCTCTCGAGGATAATCAACCCAGGGCAGCCACCAGCAGCGGCCTTATCGGGTAATGACGCCTACGCGGCGTGGCGCCGTATCCTTGCCGGTTCCGCTCATGATCAGGGACAGCCCATCGTTACACGCCAATTACCTGAGGAGAAGAAACTACTCGGGATGCCATGGAGCGATACGTGCCACGCCTTCATGTTCATGTTAGAGACAGACGCGGGATTTCGCCGCATGATGATGAAAAAATATTCATGGTACGCATTAATTCACTAAATAAGGTAGCGGCATGATGTTCAGCGTGGGGCCATCCAGGGACATCCAATGAATTTTACCGGCCTCGATACTGCTTGTCTGTATCACAGCCAACACATCAAACCCGCCATCAGGCACGGAAGCCGAGTTGACGATCATGCCACTTGATTGTTCCCCCATATCGGCGCTGAACAATTCGTCTCCGGCTTCAATTGATGCTTCCGGCGGTGGCTTGATATTGGCAAGAACCATGCGCCGTTTGATTTTGCCCAGATATTGGGCGCGGGCGACAATTTCCTGACCAGGATAACAGCCTTTCTGGAAACTTATCCCGCCGATGGCATCCAGATTCGCCATTTGCGGTACGAATTGTTCCTGCGTCGGCGTGGTAATCACGGGAATACCGGCTTTGATTTCCAGCCAGTCCCAGCAGGATGCGCCCACCGGCACGGCGTTCTTGCTCAAACGCTCCCATACAGTTTGCGCCTGTCCGGTGGGCACGAGGAGTTCAAAACGGTCTTGTGCAAGACGGATGATGCTTCCCGCTTGAACATGAATCACGTCAAGAGGGAGGCCGGGAACCGCGCCCAGAATTTCCCGCACTAATGCCTCGGCATGCTCTCCCGCCGCGCCGATGCGCACCAGGGCATCACTACTGCCGGTCAGCTTGACTTTAGCGCGCAGGACATACATGGACAGACGCTTCTGGATAGCCGCTTGCAACGCCAACGGCAATTGCATGACATAACCGCCGCTATCGTGCCACATCAAAAAACTTGCCAGCATCCTGCCCTTTGGGTTGCAATAACTTCCATAGAGCGCGGTAGAGTGGGTAGCGGAGGGATTGATCGCTTTGACATCGCAACTCACCTGCCCCTGGAGAAAAGATTGCGCATCCTCACCCGAAAAATGAATCAGGCCAAAGTGCGACAAGTCGGCCAGCACCGTACCCGACCGGACGCTCGTGAGTTCGGCGGCGGCATCACCGTAGCTGACAACGCGGTCATCCTGGATGACCGCGTTGCAGCTTTGCAGATAGGATTGCCATGTGAGGTTCATGCAAAACAAGGTATGGTTGATGAACGAGAATCAATTATACGGTGAATGCACTCCCCGGATAAACCGCTAATTGCCCCGAATGAGATAATCGGACTATGACTCCCCCTTCATTACCTTCTCCTCCCTTGCTGATTATCCGGCTGAAACCCTCTATGCGCCTTGCCGTGATACTGAGTCTTGCCCATTTTTCCGCTATCGGGCTACTGTGGCCGCTGATGTTACCCGCGGTAGTGCAACTGGCGGGTAGCGCCATTCTGGCGCTCAGTCTTGTTTTCTATTTAAGGCATTACGCATTATTACGCTCGCCGGCGTCGGTGACGGGGCTTGAACTATCGGACGAAATGACCTGCACGCTCGAATTACGGCGCGGGGAGCGAATTGCCTGTACTGTGCTCGGCAGCAGCTTTGTCGCACCTTATCTGACAGTGCTCGAGCTGAAGCCACTAAAAATTCTGGAGTCCGGGGAACCCATGCAACCCCTGACTCCTCCAGTTCTCCTGGCTCCCCTGCCCCCGCTGCGAAAATTCTCCGGGCGCAGCGTAGTGATTCTGCCGGATAGAATAGACGCGGAGGCGTTCAGGCAGTTGCGAGTATTGTTGCGGTGGAAGTGGAAAGACCCGGAATCATCAGTTTAGAAACCTCGTGTTTTACGGCAACCCCAACATCAGTTTCTCTGAATCCGCTCAAAAATTCCATCCTTGGCAAAGTGTATTTTCTGGGCCTGCTGCCAGCCGCCAACCACTTCATCCAGGGTGAACAGTTCCAGAAAAGGGAACTGATGCGCGTACTTGGCGCTCGCCTGTGCATCGCGCGGGCGATAATAGTGCTTGCCCGCGATGTCCTGGGCTTGGGGCGTGTAGAGGTAATCGATATAAGCGGTAGCCACTTCACTCGCGCCGTTCCTGTCAGCCACCGCGTTCACCACACTGACTGTGGGTTCGGCCACTATTGATGCGGAGGGTGTGATAATTTCAAATTTATCTGTCCCCCCTGTGCTGGTTTGGCGGATTAGCAGATGAGCTTCATTCTCCCACGTCAGCAGCACGTCGCCGATACCTCGCTCGACGAAGTCAGCGGTCGCCGGCGATCTGACATTGGCAAACAATTTCCCGACAAACTCAAATGCTGCTACTTCGCCGCCGCCCGGTTGCCTGAGCGCATACCCCCACGCCGCCAGGTAATTCCAGCGGCCGCTGTCAGAAATCTTTGGATTGGGCGTGACTACTTCTATCTCAGGACGCAGAAGATCATCCCAATCGATCAGTTCCTTGGGATTTCCCTTGCGCACCAGAAATACAATGGTCGAGGTATAGGGCGAGGCATGCAGTGAGGAGCGGGGCATGTTTTGCGGCAGGGTTTGATTCCAGATGGGAGCAATGAACCGGTCTTTTTCGCGCAGCTTGTCCACATCGTAAGACAGAGCAAGGGTGGTGATACTGAGACCATCGAGTACGGCGCGTATCGGCTTCCCCGACCTAGTCTGGGCTAGCCTGACGTTGATGTCTACACCGGTACGGGCTTTCCAATGGGTGGCGAATGCGTCATTCAAATCCGCATACAGCTCCCGAGCCGGATCGTGAGCAGAGCCAGGAGAGAAAGTTTGCAACGCGGCATACGCGGCACCCAAGCTGATCAAGGATATAACGACGATGACAGCGATAGGGGATTTGTGGGATTTAATGAAAGACATTTTGATTTCCTCCAATGCTGATAATCAGGAGGAAAATCTAGCATCCTTCTTTTCTGTATCAAACCAAGAAAATGTGCATAGCTTATCAGACGAGCTCCGGATAAATCCCGCATCCGCATCCGGTTCCGCATTCCTCGTTTTCAGGCGGCTAATGCAAGCATTCCTTATCCATAAAAGAGATAAGCAAATGAAATGTTATTGGTTCCCTGTAAAAGGCACAGGTGATAACTTTAACGCTGTGGTTAATTCTCCTTTGTTGTAATTCGTGGCGCTGGCCATTGGCTGGCGCCCTTTCTTTCCCAGAGACCACCCGCACCTATGAAAACCCAATCCCCGTTCTGCCACCGGATACATCAAATCCTGCTTTCGTGGCCGGGAAAACCGCATATGCAATGAATATCCGTATGAAAAATCCATATAATAATTTAATATAACCTAATAATAATCTGCTATATATAATAAGTAGCGCCATCTGGTATTAATTCGCGCATCAATATCACTCGCACGCTTAACCAAGGAGAATGAAATGGCGGATATCCATCAAGGACACACAGCGCTGGGAGACGTGGCGGCACGCACGCTTTCCAATGCCACTAAAACCGTTCCTCAGCTGCGGCTTATTACGCCGCGCTGGCTTGTTCACCTGCTGCATTGGGTGCCGGTTGAGGCCGGTATTTACCGTGTCAACAAGGTAAAGGATCCCGATAAGATTGAAGTGGACTGCTCCAACAAGGACGAACGCGAACTACCCAATACTTTTGTGGATTATGAGGAATGGGGACGGGAATATGTGTTGAGTGCGGTAAATACCGTAGTGGACGTACATACTCGCGTTTCCGATCTTTACAGCAGTCCGCACAACCAGATTCACGAGCAGGTTCGCCTGACCATTGAAATAGTAAAGGAACGCCAGGAAAGAGAGCTGCTGAATAACAAGGAATATGGCCTGCTCAACAATGTAAATGACTTCATGAGAATAAAAACACGGGCGGGTGCGCCCACTCCGGATGATCTGGACGATCTGATTGCACGCGTCTGGAAAGAACCGGGTTTCTTTCTGGCACACCCGCAGGCAATCGCCGCGTTTGGACGCGAATGTACGCGCCGTGGCGTGCCGCCTCCAACGGTAACCATGTTTGGTTCACAATTTCTGACCTGGCGTGGGCTCCCGCTCATTCCCTGCGATAAGATTGATGTGGTCAAGGGCAAGACCTCCATCCTGTTGCTGCGCACTGGAGAAAGCCGTCAAGGTGTTGTCGGATTGTACCAGCCGGGTTTAGCGGGCGAACAAGGCATGGGACTCTCGGTGCGTTTCATGGGCATCAATCATCAAGCCATTGCTTCCTACCTGATTTCCCTGTATTGCTCGCTGGCGGTATTGACTGAAGACGCGGTCGGCATACTCGAAAATGTCGATGTGGGCAAATATCATGAGTATAAGTAATCGACCAGACGTGGGTGAGACTTTGGGCGGTACGCCCGGCTATCTTCCCGATATCGGAGAGCTTACGCGCATGGCGAACGAGATGTTTTCCACTCCGCCGGGCATGGAGCGCGTTTCCACAAACCCTTCCAGCGTCTCTTCCAGTAGTCCTTCCGGTGTTTCTTCCGGAATGGGCGCCGGGATTCCCGCCTGGTCCTCTTCCGAGGTTCCCCATGAGGTTCCACATTCGGCAGCCGCTGCGCCAAATCCGAGATCCATGGCGCCATCCGAGGCTCCTTCGGCGGTTCCCTACGGAGTCCCAGGTTCGGCAGCAACCACGCCAGACCCGAAATCCGTGATGCCTTCGGCGGCGCCTCTCGGGTCTTACTATACCGTTCCCTATTCGGCGGGAGCAGCCCAGGCCCTGAAAATTCCAGCACTTGGCGTGGAGCTCCCCTACGCCGATACATTTGCCGCGTTCTCGTTGCCACTTCCCCCGGAACTGAATGCCTCCTCGGCCTTATTGCCATTCAGCATCATGCCCGCCACCAATGCCCGTCCATCCGCTGGTACGGACA
>JBDSSX010000335.1:0-18813 GCA_039928555.1 Nitrosospira sp.
TCATGTTTTTATAGATGGCAATAAACGTGTTGCATTTTTGGCCGTGGGTTTGTTTTTAGGTATGAATGGATACAAACTTAAAGCAACACGAGTGGATGCTACGCTCACCATGCTGGCGGTTGCCAGCAGTGAAATGCTGGAAGCTGACTTTGCTACCTGGATACGGGTAAACTCAACGAATTGATAATTTTTGTGCGCAACATCTCTGCGAATCAAGACTTGTTTGCAGCGTTGTTGTTGAGTCTGTTTCGGTGAATTGCTAATGCAAATCGTGAGAGCAGGTAGTGCCCACCCTTACAATTTACCCGCTGTACGGCCGCGCTCGGCCAGCCCCATTACCGAGGTCTCGTCCGAACCGAGTCATACGAGGATCGCTCGCCGGGCGGGATCGGCGAGCTAACCCGACAGAACCTATCCGTCACCGTAACTTGAATCTGGCCAGAGTCTTAACAGCATGCCCTACATCCTTGCTCTCGATGCCGGCACGACCAGCGTGCGTGCCATTATCTTCGATCACGATGGTCAGATCCGCGCCGTTGCGCAAAAGGAAATACGCCAGATTTTTCCCCAGCCCGGCTGGGTCGAACACGACCCGCAGGAGATTTGGCATACGCAAGTAGCGGTAGCCGTGGAAGTGTTGGAGCGTGCGCGTATTGGGCCGCGTGATGTCGTTGGTGCCGGCATCACCAATCAGCGCGAGACCAGCATCGTGTGGGATCGGGAAACCGGCAACCCCATGTACAACGCCATCGTCTGGCAGGATCGCCGCACTGCCGGGATGTGCGATGAGCTGCGCGCCGCGGGCCACGATGGAACGATTCAGAAACTCACCGGACTGATCCTCGACCCGTATTTTTCCGCGACAAAGATCGCTTGGATTCTCGATAATGTCCCTGATGCGCGCGCTCAGGCGGAAGCGGGTAAACTCATCTGCGGCACGGTGGAAACGTGGCTCATCTGGAAACTGACCGGCGACAAGAAGGTGCATGTCACCGATGTGAGCAACGCGTCGCGGACGATGCTGTTCAACCTCCATACCGGCACGTGGGATAAGGAGCTGCTCAAACTTTTCCGCATCCCGGAGAGCATGCTGCCAGAGGTGCGCTCCTCAAGTGAAGTGTATGGCGAAATCAACACTGTACCCGGTCTTGCGCATATTGTGATAGCGAGCGCGGCAGGTGACCAGCAGGCGGCTCTTTTCGGGCAGCTATGCGTGCAGCCCGGACTGGCGAAGAACACCTACGGTACCGGCTGTTTCCTGCTACAGAACATTGGCACCACTCCTGTCGAGTCAAAGCAGCGGCTGCTTACTACGGTAGCGTGGAAAATCGGCGAAAAGCAGGAATTTGCGCTGGAAGGAAGCGTCTTCATCGGTGGCGCAATTGTGCAGTGGCTGCGTGACGGCTTGCACCTCGTGCGCTCCGCGCAGGAGGCGGATATGCTCGCGGCATCAGTACCGGATAGCGGCGGCGTAGTTCTCGTGCCGGCCTTCACCGGGCTCGGTGCGCCGCATTGGGACGCCTATGCGCGCGGGTTGATAATTGGTCTCACGCGTGACACCAGTGCCGCACACATCGCGCGCGCCGCACTTGAAGGTGTGGCTTTCCAGGTCGCCGATCTGATCGATGCGATGCACGCGGATACCGGCAAACACCTCAAGGAACTGCGCGTGGACGGCGGCGCGTCGCGCAGCGAACCGATGATGCAATTCCAGGCTGATCTGATCGGTGTGCCCTTGGTGCGCCCCGCCGTGGTCGAGACGACCGCGCTGGGTGCCGCTTATCTCGCGGGACTCGCTGTCGGCTTTTGGCAGAATACTGACTCGATCGCTACGCATTGGCAGGTCGAGAGAGTTTTTGAACCCAAGATGCCGCGTGCCCGCGTGGCCGAACTTCGCGGGCGCTGGAACGAAGCGCTGGGCCGCGCGAAAAATTGGGAGTCGAAGGAAAAGACCATGCGCCCAAAAAAAGCGCAAAAAAAACCGTCATAAAAAAATAGAGCTATATATAGTTATTGTTTTAGAATTTCTACTTTTGAACTATCAACTTGGTAGGGAAGGTTCGGTCTGTCCAGTCAAATTTATGCGTACCCCCATAACCATTCAAGCATCACTATTTTTCTTGTTATCAATGTTACCCGCCGTTCTCTTTGCTCAACAGGTAACGACATGCACAAGTTCTGAAGGCCATGCATATTTTATGTATATGGGCGTGCTGGAAAAGGAAGACAGCGGATGGAAGATCGATACCATACCGAATGGAGCTTTTACCCTGCGGAAGCATGGAAGGGATGATTTCGACATTGTTTTCATAGATTCCACTGCGCGGAATCATTCGACGGCTCAGGATGGCGCAAAGGTGTTTCCGCTTCGCCGTAATGAAACGGAAGCAGCTTTTCTGGTTCATTATCATGGTTCTGAAGAGTCTCAAATTTTTTCATTCTTTAAAGAAAAGAGCGGTGAAGCCAGATTTTCCATTCTTGTCAGCAAAGGCGGCCCGTCAATATATAAAAGCAGTGTGATGGTAGGTGATTGCACCCCTATCGATTTTAAACTTATGAATGAAGGCGATAGCCAGTGAGCTAACGATCTGCCCATAACGCCAGCAAAGTTATTACGCTATACTTGACTCCCCGAGTCGACTCCACGAGTCGCTGGAGAGCCCATGAAAATCCACGAATATCAGGCTAAAAAGATTCTGCGCGAGTTCGGCATCGCCACGCCCGAAGGCATTGCCTGCTTCAGCGTGGAGGAGGCGATGGATGCCGCCAGAAAGCTGGGTGGCGGTGTGTGGGTGGTCAAAGCGCAGATCCACGCCGGTGGGCGCGGCAAGGGCGGCGGTGTGAAAGTGGCAAAGTCACTCGACGAAGTGAAACAATTTGCCGGGAAAATACTGGGAATGACGCTTGTTACGCATCAGACCGGCCCACAGGGTCAGGTTGTGCGGGGGCTTCTTATAGAGCAGGGTGCCGATATCAGAAAGGAGTTTTATGCCGGCCTGGTAGTGGACCGTAGCAGCCGGCGCGTGTGTCTGATGGCAAGTTCGGAGGGCGGCATGGATATCGAGGAGGTCGCCGCCAGGACGCCTGAGAAAATTCACAAGGTATTTATTGATCCCGTGACCGGACTAGGCGCCCATGATGCGGACGACATTACCCGCAAGATTGGCATTCCGGAATCCGCTGCCGCGGAAGCGCGAGCTCTTTTGCAGGGTTTGTACCAGGCCTTTGACAGCACCGACGCCTCGCTGGTCGAAATCAATCCGCTGATACTCAACGCTGACGATCATGTCGTCGCACTCGACGCAAAAATGAATTTTGACGACAATGCACTGTTTCGTCATCCCGAGATTGCCGCTCTGCGCGATCTTGACGAGGAAGATCCGGCCGAGATCGAGGCGTCCAAATATGATCTCTCCTATATTTCGCTGGACGGCAACATCGGTTGTCTGGTCAATGGCGCAGGTCTGGCGATGGCAACCATGGATATTATCAAGCTTTATGGGGGGAACCCTGCCAATTTCCTCGATGTAGGAGGGGGCGCCACCGCAGAGAAGGTAACAGAGGCGTTCAAACTGATGCTGCGTAACCCAAAATTGCAAGCCATACTGGTCAATATATTTGGCGGTATCATGAGGTGTGACGTGATCGCCGAGGGTGTGGTTGCGGCGGCGCGGGAGGTGAAGCTGAACGTTCCGCTGGTGGTGCGCCTTGAAGGCACTAATGCGGATCTAGGCAAAAGGATTCTCGCCGAATCCGGCCTGACGATCATTCCGGCAGGTAATATGGCGGACGCCGCGGAGAAGGCCGTGAGAGCGGCCGGTTCGGCATCAGAGGTGACGGCCCGATCGACAACGGCATCAACCATGGTACCGGCACCGGTGGAAGGGGGCGTATAGTCATGGCGATCCTGATCAACCGGAACACCCGGGTCATGACGCAGGGCATTACAGGCAAGACGGGGCAATTTCATACCCGCATGTGCCGCGATTACGCCGATGGAAAGAATCGTTTTGTTGCCGGGGTGAATCCGAAGAAAGCGGGTGAGGATTTCGAGGGTATCCCGGTTTATGCCACTGTGAGAGAAGCGAAACAGGCGACGGGGGCGACGGTCTCGGTGATCTATGTGCCGCCGCCATTTGCCGCTGCCGCGATTGACGAAGCAGTGGATGCGGAACTGGATCTGGTTGTCTGTATTACCGAGGGCATCCCGGTTCGCGACATGCTGCGTACCTGCCACAAGATGCGGGGGCGAAAAACCTGGCTGATCGGTCCTAATTGCCCCGGCATTATCACGCCCGACGAAATCAAGATTGGTATCATGCCTGGCCATATTCATAAGAAGGGGCGTATCGGCGTGGTGTCGCGCTCCGGCACCCTGACGTATGAAGCAGTGGCGCAATTGATGGAGCAGGGACTGGGGCAGTCAACCTGTATCGGCATTGGCGGTGACCCCGTGAACGGATTAAAGCATCTGGATGTGATGAAACTATTCAACGACGATGATGAAACGGATGCGGTTTTAATGGTAGGTGAAATCGGTGGTTCCGATGAGGAGGATTGCGCCCGTTGGGTCAGGGACAATATGAAGAAACCAGTGGTGGGTTTCATCGCAGGCGTAACCGCGCCACCGGGCAGGCGCATGGGACACGCGGGAGCGGTGATCTCCGGCGGTAAGGGCACGGCGCAGGAAAAGCTCGCCGTAATGGAAGCGTGCGGGATCAAGACGACACACAATCCGGCGGAAATGGGCAAGTTGCTAAAATCGGTGTTGCGATAATATTATGAATATCGGGTTGACAAAGACAATCATGGCCCTCTTGCAATGACCTTATTTTCCTTAACTTTTGCTCTCCTGCTGGAGCAATGGCGCCCCAGCGGGGATCGAAGCCGCATCATTTTGTTATTCCTCTCCTATGCCGACGCGCTGGAGCGCTACTTCAACACCGGCGTGCGCCGTCACGGCGTTGCCGCCTGGATTGCCGCGGTGGTTCCGGTACTGATACTCACAGGGTGGATCTATTATCTTTTGTATGACCTCAGTCCGCTGCTGGCGTGGGGTTGGAACGTGGTAATACTTTATCTCACTATGGGATTTCGTCAGTTCAGCGACGTATTCGCTGAGATCAAGGATGCGCTCAAAAATGGGGATCTGCTTCTGGCCCGCAGGTTATTGAGGGAATGGCGCGGCGTACCGGCGGATGAACTCGGCAGCGAGGAAATCGCGCGGAGCACCATCGAATTGGGCTTGATTCATTCGCATCGCTATGTATTCGCTATAATTGTCTGCTTTGTTGTGCTGCCGGGGCCGCTTGGTCCGGTGCTGTATCGTCTCGCGGAATTATTGAGTGAACGTTGGGGCAACCGGGCGGAGCAAGCGCCGGACGCGTTTGGCAATTTCGCGGCCAAAGCGTTCGAGGTCATAGACTGGATACCGGCAAGGTCAACCGCCGTGAGCTTCGCCATTGCCGGCAATTTTGAGGATGCGGTTTATTGTTGGCGTGCACAAGCCGCTTCGTGGGCCGATCACGCCCAAGGCATTATTCTTGCCAGTGGCGCCGGCGCGCTCGGGGTTCGCCTGGGAGATTCGTTGCGGGAGACCGGCGGACAGTACTATCGCCCGGAATTAGGCGTGGGCGAGGAAGCTGACATGGATTTTCTGCAAAGTACCGTCGGCCTGATCTGGCGTACTCTGGTATTGTGGCTTTTACTGCTTTTGTTACTTGAGATTGCAAGCTGGGTGAGATGATGAAAAAGTGTAAAGTATTAAACCCGGATAATCCATTCTGATGCAATTGTGAAGCTTCATTAAACCACCTGTGGGATTTCTATGCCAGAGCCATTATTGATCGCAACTTCCGGCCACCCGATCGCGTTGTTGCCCGGTTTCGCCAATCGACATGGATTGATCACCGGTGCGACCGGTACCGGCAAGACCGTTACGCTACAGGTATTGGCTGAACAATTCTCCTCGATCGGTGTGCCGGTATTTATGGCTGATATCAAGGGCGACCTGTCGGGGCTCGCCGCACCGGGCAAGAGTTCCCCAAAAATGGAGGAGCGGCTGGCGCAACTCAAACTCGACGAGCCGCGATGGACGGCGTGTCCGGCCACGTTCTGGGATATATACGGCAAATCCGGACATCCGGTACGCGCAACAATATCCGACATGGGGCCGCTGCTGCTCGGGCGGCTATTCAATCTGAACGACACGCAACAGGGTGTGCTGGCCCTGGTATTCAAAATTGCGGACGATAACGGCCTCTTGCTGCTTGACATGAAAGACCTCCGCGCGATGTTGCAGTTTGTCGGCGAGAACGCGAAGAATTTCACCGTTGAATATGGCAACATCTCCGCTGCCTCGATCGGCGCAATCCAGCGCTCGCTGCTAGAGATCGAGCAGCAGGGAGGCAGTCAGTTCTTCGGCGAATCGATGCTCGACATCGGGGATCTGATGCAGACTGACAGCCAGGGCCGGGGCATGATCAATATTCTTGCCGCTGATAAGCTCATGAACTCACCCAAGCTGTACTCGACGTTCCTGCTGTGGATATTGTCCGAGCTATTCGAGCACCTGCCAGAAGTGGGCGATCCGGAGAAACCAAAACTGGTATTCTTTTTCGATGAAGCCCATCTGTTATTCAACGAAGCACCCCGCCCTCTGCTGGAGAAAATCGAGCAAGTGGTGCGATTGATACGCTCCAAAGGGGTCGGGGTATATTTTGTGACGCAAAATCCGCTTGATGTTCCCAAGAGTGTTTTAGGGCAGCTTGGCAACCGTGTACAACACGCTTTGCGCGCATTTACGCCGCGCGACCAGAAAGCGGTCAGGTCCGCGGCGCAAACCATGCGCGCCAATCCGGATTTCGATACCGAGAAAGCAATCACGGAGCTCTCGGTCGGTGAGGCGCTGGTGTCACTACTGGATGAGAAGGGTCGCCCTTGCATCGTTGAACGGGCATTCATTTTGCCGCCAGCTTCGCGAATAGGTCCGCTTACCGATGCGGAACGTGCGGCCATTATCAAATCGTCTGTTATTTTTGGACATTATGAACAGATAGTGGATCGCGAATCGGCTTATGAAATAATCAAAAGCCGCACCGCAACCCGGCAAGATACCGAGAGCGAGACGGCGCCACAGGCAAGTAGCGGAACACAGACCACGCAGGGGGGCGGTATGATGGACATGCTGGGTGGTATGCTTCTCGGCAAAACCGGTCCGCGTGGCGGTCAACATCCGGGTATTCTCGATGCGGCTGCCAAAAGCGCGGCGCGTTCGATCGGCTCGCAGGTTGGCCGCGAGATCTTCCGGGGAGTTTTGGGAGGCATCTTCGGGGGTGGGCGCAGGCGTTGACAGTTTCAACCAGCAGTATTTGTGTTGCGTAACAACTTTGATTGAGATGGGCTGGCCGCTGGCTTATTATGGTGAGCCGCAAGCGAATTCCAGGCAAGCGGGGGAGATAGTGATGCGTTTAATCGCGGCAATCTTTTTGGTTTTTACAATTGCAGGCTGTGCGACGACAGGGCAGAGTCAGCGTCCTTCAGGACCGCTGCCGCCAAGCACACGGCCCGCCTATAATCTTACCGGCTACTCGCCCGCCTTCAAGGATGGCTATATCGATGGCTGCGAAACCGCCAAGAAAACTTCCTACGGATTCAAGGACGAGCGCCGCTTCTCTGCCGACAGTCAATATCGAATGGGCTGGAACGACGGGTTTAGCGTGTGCCGCGGCAAACAGTAACGCAGATAGCTATCGCAGCCGGTAACGTGTTCCACGTGGCTGGGATATAATAGCGTTTTTTGCGGTTTGCCATGAAACGTTTATTCTCGTTATTGCTGTGCTTTCTAGCGCTCCCTCTCCTCGTGGCCGCCCAGCAACCCAAGTATGACGTGGTGCCGCAACCTCCGCTATCGGTAGCCGCCAAATCCTATATTCTCACCGACTTTCAGAGCGGGCAGACTTTAGCCAGCCTGAATGTGCATGAACGCGTGGAACCTGCGTCGCTTACCAAGCTGATGACAGCACATATAGTCTTTTCAGCCCTTCAGCAGAAGCGCATCACTTTGACGCAAGCCGTGCCGGTGTCCGATCGCGCCTGGCGCACCCCAGGCTCGCGCATGTTCATCGAACCCAACAGACCGGTGACGGTTGATGAACTAATGCGCGGCATGATCGTACAGTCCGGTAATGATGCCTGCATAGCACTGGCGGAAGCTGTCGCCGGTTCAGAGAGTGCTTTCGTGCAGATGATGAACAAGGAGGCGGTGCGTTTGGGCATGAAGAACACACGCTTCGCCAATTCCACCGGGCTGCCGCATCCTGATCATCACACCACCGCTCACGATCTTGCTTTGCTGGCGGCAGCCATGATCCGTGATTTTCCGGAATACTACCCGCTTTATTCGTTGCGGGAGTATACGTACAACAAGATTACACAGCCCAATCGCAATCGTCTGCTGTGGCTAGACCCCAACGTGGACGGCCTCAAGACAGGCCATACCGAAGCCGCCGGCTATTGCCTTATTACTTCCGCCAAACGCGGTGACCGGCGATTGATTTCCGTGGTGATGGGAACCGCTTCCGATAATACGCGTACCATGGAAAGTCAGCGCCTGTTGAATCACGGTTTCCAGTTCTACGATACCGTACACCTGTATCAAAAAGAGCGTGAGGTGACTACCATTCCGCTATGGAAGGGTGCGCAGAACAAGCTTAAGACCGGGTTTGGTTATGATGTTTATTTCTCGCTCCCCAAGGGCCAGGCCGATAAGCTGAAAGCCAGGATGGAATACAAGCAGCCCTTGATTGCTCCTATCAGTGCGGGACAAAAAGTGGGGGTGGTGAAGTTCACGCTCAATGGCAAGCCTATGGCGGAACATCCGCTGGTGGCGTTGGAAACCGTAAGTGCGGCAAATTTTTTTGGCCGTGCCTGGGACAGCATGCAGCTGTTATTTAATTAGCGCGAATTTATGAAACATCCGGGTTAGTGCGTATGCGTTCCATTACCGATTTTATTTACAAGGATCATCATGATTTATCTCAACGGTGATTTTATGCCTATCGAGGAAGCCCGCATTCCCGTGCTGGATAGGGGTTTCATTTTTGGTGATGGCGTGTACGAAGTGATCCCGGTGTATTCCCGCAAGCCCTTTCGTCTGGCTGAGCACCTGCACCGGTTGCAGTACAGCCTCGACGGTATTCGCCTGTCAAATCCACATTCCAACAAGGAATGGAGTAATTTATTGGAACAAATCATCGCCGGCAACGAGAGCGATGATCAGTCTCTATACTTGCATATTACTCGTGGCGTGGCCAAACGTGATCATGCTTTTCCGAAGGGCGTTATGCCTACGGTATTCATCATGAGCAACCCGCTGCTGGCGCCGCCTGGAGAGTTGCTCGCTACCGGCGTGGCCGCTATCACAGCCAGCGACAACCGATGGCTGCGCTGCGATATCAAGGCAATTTCCTTGTTACCCAATGTGTTATTGCGACAAATGGCAATTGATGCGGACGCGATAGAAACAGTGCTGCTGCGGGAGGGCTTTATGACTGAGGGTGCGGCCAGCAATATTTTTGTGATAAAAGATGGAGTACTGCTGGCTCCGCCAAAAAATCATTTGATGTTGCCCGGGATTACCTATGATGTCGTGCTTGAACTTGCGGCCGCCAACGAAATCCCGCACGAAGTAAGAGAGGTGTCCGAGTACGAAGTGCGTACCGCCCGGGAGATCCTGCTGACATCCTCAACCAAAGAAATCATGCCTATCACCCGCCTCGACGGCAAGCCAGTGGGCGACGGCAAACCGGGATCGATGTTTGCCCTGCTGCACCAGCTCTACCAGAATTACAAGAGCAGCGTAATGCGAGGTTAGCATTCTCAACCTATGAATACTTCGGTGCAACCCTCGCTAATCGAATATCCCTGCGATTTTCCTATCAAGATCATGGGGCGCGTGGATGGTTTACCGGTGAAGCCGGCCATTAACCAGAAAAGAGATGCCACCTTGTCTTCTGTCTCGGATGATTCCAATGCCGCTTTTTCGGCGGAGCATGGCAGGCAAGATTTTATTCAAGCGGTGCTGATGATTGTGAAACGCCACGCCCCGGATTTCGATGAGGCAAGCCTGGAGGTCAGGATCAGCAAAAAAAATACCTACCTGAGTGTTACCTGCACAATTCGTGCCGTTTCCCGCGCACAATTGGATGTGCTATATCAAGAATTGTGCGATCACCCAACGGTGGTCATGGCGCTTTGAACATCCTGACATTTGGACGCTGAGTAATTTCCGGATATGCTTTTGGAGCATGGATATCTTATGCCTGGAACCAGGCCCTTGGAATTAAGCCATGAGTCAGGATTGAACCTAAATTCGGTAGTTGACCGCTCATTTAATAGAGCAGTATTATGATTAATAACAATATTTCGTATTATTTGACGCTCACCTTTTGGGTGAGACCGCTACGGGGTGAATTGCACGGTTTTTGTGGCGCATGGCTGCGTTGCAACGCCTTGAAATGGAATAACCATTTCGCGTTGTTGCGCCTTGCCCCGCACCCCAAAAACCGTACACTTCACCTCGTCCAACTACCGGATTTAGGTTGAAAGTTCAAAGGTACTCCGGCCTGGTGGACTATCTTGCCACCTGGCAGGCGATGAAAGATTTCACAGCATCCCGCACGGAGAATACACCTGATGAGATCTGGCTATTGCAGCATCCGCCGGTTTACACCCAGGGCATTGCGGGTAAACCGGAACATCTGCTCCATAATAACGGCATTATTGTGATCCGGACAGATCGTGGCGGACAAATTACGTATCACGGTCCCGGTCAAATTATCGCGTATCTGCTGCTCGACATGCGCCGTCTTAAACTCGGCGTACGTGAGCTGGTCAGAAAGATGGAGGGCGCCGTGGTAGACTTGCTGCGGGATTATTGCATCGGCGCTGAAGGCCGTGTGGATGCGCCTGGTGTGTATGTGGACGGCGCAAAAATCGCGGCGTTGGGACTGAAAATAAAGAACGGCTATTGCTACCATGGTCTGGCGCTCAATGTGGACATGGATTTGAGTCCATTTTCCGCAATTAACCCTTGCGGCTATTCGGGCTTGCAGGTGACGCAAACCAGAGATCTCGGGGTGGCTGCCGGGCTGGAAACGCTGAGCGGGGAGCTTGCCGGTAAATTACAAATGAGGTTTTTTGGGACTTGAAAAACTCAAAGATCCGGCGAAGCGTAAACAGGAATTTTTGGTGGCGCGAGAATGTTGCGATGGAAAGGGTAAGTAGAGTAATTTGCAAGCCGCAACGCTCGCAAATTCGGATTTTTAGATGTGCCCTTATTGAGGAATGAGACTATCTTGCCATGACAATTGAAACCCGCCAGAAAGGCGCGGCTAAAACCGCACGAAACCCAATCAAAATTGTGCCGCAATCCCAAAGTGAGTTGCTGCGTAAACCGTCATGGATCCGGGTGCGCTCATCCAACAGTCAGGAGTTCCACGAAGTCAAACGAATCTTGCGCGAGCAGAAACTGCATACCGTGTGTGAAGAAGCCTCCTGCCCCAATATCGGCGAGTGTTTCGGCAAAGGCACCGCTACTTTCATGATTCTGGGCGATCTCTGCACCCGTCGCTGCCCTTTCTGCGATGTGGCGCATGGCAAGCCGTTGCAACCGGATGCCGAGGAGCCCTTGCATCTGGCACAATCCATTGCCGCCATGAAGCTGAAATACGTCGTTATAACCAGTGTTGACCGCGATGATCTGCGTGACGGCGGCGCACAGCATTTCGTGGACTGCATACGTGAGGTCCGTGCCCATTCACCGCGGACAAAAATAGAGATTCTTGTACCGGACTTCCGTGGAAGGCTGGAAGTCGCGCTGGACAAATTATTCGCCTGTCCACCCGATGTGCTGAATCATAATCTTGAAACGGTACCGCGTCTCTACAAGCAGTGCCGTCCCGGTGCGGATTACGCGCATTCGCTCAAATTGCTGAAAGACTTCAAGGCACGTTTCCCGAAAATTCCCACTAAATCCGGATTAATGCTGGGTCTGGGCGAAACCGACGAGGAAATTCTTGAAGTGATGCGTGATTTGCGCAAACACGATGTCGAGATGCTCACGATCGGTCAATATCTGCAACCCAGCATCGGACATTTACCCGTGTTGCGCTATGTGCCGCCGGAAGGGTTCAAGGAATTCGAGCGTGCCGCGATTGAGATGGGTTATAGCAACGCTGCCTGTGGTCCGATGGTGCGCTCCAGTTACCATGCCGATCAGCAGGCGCACGAAGCGGGCATAGCATAGCTATCATTCAGCGATAACGGTTAACTCAACATAAAAAAGTAAGGATTCTCGCGGATAGTCAACCAAGGCACCCAACAGGAGTTGCATCATGCGTACCATTACTGTCTTTTTTGTCTGTTTCCTGATTTCCATGCCCGCTTTTGCCACAGGAATGGATGCGCTTTCCGACGAAGCCGCGACCGATGGCCTGAAGCAAGCACTTACTCAAGGTGCCAACGCGGCGGTAGACAGGTTGGGGGTCGCGAACGGATTTCTTGAAAACCCTAAGGTCAAGATTCCCTTGCCCGGCGCGCTACAAAAAGTGGAAGGAGTTATGCGCACTTTAGGGGCGAGTAAGTATGTTGATGGTTTGATCGTGACCATGAATCGCGTAGCGGAAGTGGCGGCGGCTGAGGCCAGGACGCTGATGGTGGATGCGGTGGAAAAGATGCCGGTGGAGAACGCCAAGGAAATTCTTGCCGGTGGCGACGATGCGGCCACGCAGTATTTTCGCGCCAGCACTTCGGAGGATCTCGCTCAGGAATTCCTGCCAATTGTGAAGAACGCGACAGACCAGGTTGGTCTGGCCAAGAAATATAGCGACTTCGTCCGCAAAGGTGGGAAGTTTGGCCTGGTGGCGGACAAATATGCAAACATCGAAGGCTACGTTACACAGAAAACGCTGGATGGCCTATATCTGATGGTGGCGGAAGAGGAACGTCTGATTCGTAATGACCCGATGGGCCGGCGTAGCAAATTGTTACAGCAGGTATTTGGTACGCTTAAATAGCGGACTGTCTGTCGGGAATAGCACCTGGTTTTCTCTGAGATTCCTCTCGGAATACACTGCACAAATCACCGCCTGTTGGTCCCATCACGCATCGACTTGGTGGTTTGATCCAACACGTGTTGGCGATGCCCGCGGATACCCGATATCGTCAAATCAACTCAATCGGTTGCTTACCTGTTCTAGCGTGCCAGCTCCTGGCGGAGAAGTTGCTTGGCTGATCATATGGAGTCACGCCGTCAACGCGTGATACAGGCGCGTATTCAGCGCTTGGTGACCGGCGCGGGAGTGTTGACATTGACGAATTTGCTGAAGATGCCATCAAGCGTCGTTCCATATTCATTCAACTTGGGATTGTTCCTGTAGGTGTCAGCAAGTTCGAGCACTGCCTTGTTGAAGCTTTCGTCACCAGTGAGAATAGACAGCGTTACCGATCCGTGCGTAACGAACTCATTGTCCCAACGCGCACGGATGGCGGACCAGAATTCGGATGTCGACTTCCAGTAGGCCAGGGCAGGCTCAAAGTCGTAGCCTTCAATTCGCTGGTAGTCGTTAAAGCCGAACTCGCGGACCAATACCGCGTCCTTGCCATCTTCTGCGCGCATTACTTTGGTGCTGTCCTGCTCGTGCGCCCAGCCCTGTGGCGTGATCGTGTGACGATTTTCGGTATTGATCAACTGGTAGTCATTGCGCGTAGTGTATTCGCGTCGAGGCAGCGGCCGCCAGCTGCGGTCCGAAGTCCAGGTTGACACGCCGTACTTGTGGTTCCACTTACCATTGCCGGAATAGCGCGGTGCGTCATTGACTTCGTAGACTAATTGTGTCCATGTGCCAGGTATCACCGCGGCGTCGCGCTCCCGCTGCTCAAAGCGCTGGTTGCCAACGTAAGCCCAGTGCCTGGGCGATTCATATATCCAATCCTGGCGCCAGTGTTTGGTTACGGCACCGCCACCCATTACAAGAATATGTTGCAACGAGATCCGCCCGCCAGCGTCTTCGACCAGCACTACAGACTCGAAACCAGTGCTGCGCTTGGGCTTCCTGCGTTCATAGCCTGGCTTTAACACTACAGTCTCGTCGAAGTTGAACTTGACCTGATACCCGCCCAGCATTGCGAGAATAGCCCGGCGATCGCAATCGAATGGGCGTTCATTAGCGGAACAGCCGGCGACGGGGCGTTCAACAGCCGGATAGCCGGGTGAGTCAGGTTTTGTCAGGTAAGATTTGCCGGCACATGCGGTGAGCAACGGCAGCATGAGCAAGCACATTGCGATTGTGGATGAACGTTTCATGAATCTCCTTGTTTCATCTGTCTGATGAGGTTGATGACTATCATGCCGCGATACCGGGATTCTCATGCGGTCCGGGTGAGAAAGCGGCGGTCGCGTCAGATCGAAATGGCAAGCGGGGTGGAATGTAACAAGATTTAGCCCATCTCGTTTAAAGCGACGGCGCTTTCTTTTTCTCCGGGAGCTCGCTGGCAAGCCACGAAATCAGTTGCCCGATCAATCTGTCGCTTGCTTCAGTCAGGGCGTGCACCGCGCCGGCGGCATTAGGTGAAGGGGCCATCTCCTCGATATCAAAACCGCGCTGAGCAATTAACGAACGCGTACCGCGCTCGAGGAGGCTGGCGCGCAATCTGATTACCGCACGGCTT
The DNA here is from genome assembly GCA_039928555.1 of Nitrosospira sp. GTDB lineage: Bacteria > Pseudomonadota > Gammaproteobacteria > Burkholderiales > Nitrosomonadaceae > Nitrosospira. Next base: position 14,731 of record JBDSSX010000335.1, read on the forward strand.
TGATGAGGCGTATCGAATGCCTGCGTGAATTCTTCCAGTTCAAGGCGCAATGCATAGTCCGCCCGTGCCCCGTCGCTGGCGCTTACCACCCCATCACTACTGACGCCGGCAATGCGGCCCTTGATCCGCTGTGTGAGTAAAGTCGCGGGCGCCGCCGCCCAGCGGCTGCTCGCATAGGTATATGATCGCGCGGGATCGTGATATAGCAGACGATACTGGATCGCCGGGTTATCCAGCCACGCAGGGGATGTCGCCGCCACCAGCAGGCTTGCGGACAGGCGCGGCTCGCTGGATGATGTATCGGCGGCACCGGATGCGACCGATGGCCGCTCCAGGCCGAAGTCATATATCGCCGTGGGCGTCTGAGTTCGGGGAGTTGCGCAACCGGCAAACAGGATGGCGGCAAGAAGTGGAAATAGAAATTTTATCATTCGGAAATTCCCTGAGGTGATACCCGGGGTGATACAAAGCCATCTTCCCCCGGACCCGGCGGCGGTGGCGATCTGCCGAACAGTAAACTCCGGGGTTGCTCTTCCAGTTGCAGCAGAACACGATCCACCCCGCGAGTATTACGCGTGATGCCTTCGGTTGCCTCACGCAGTTTATGCATGGTGTCGGTCAGTTCTCCGGCCGTATGAGACAAACTGTCGACAGTCCCTCCCTGCTGATTTATTTTTGCCGTAATCTGGTTAAGGTCGATTATCAGCTGATCAGTGTGCTTCAGCACCGAACTTGCGTCGGCTGCCAGGCCCGGCAAGGATTTGAGTCCTGGCTCCAGGTGTCTGATGGTCCCGCGCAAATGGCCGGTTACGCCCTCGGTATTTTCCAGTATGTGTGAAAACCGGGTCTGATTCTGATCGCTCAGCAGTAGATTCAATCGCTCCACCAATCCGTTTGCGTTGCTGAGCAGGCGCTGCCCCGACTCGGCCATGCTATCCAGCGCGGAGGGACGAAAGGGAATCTGCGCGGGATCGTCCCCGTCGGTCCGCAATCGTTCAGCTTGTTTGCCGTCGTCATTCAATTGCACGAACGCAAGGCCCGTCAAACCCTGGTAGCCAAGCTGCGCGTATGCATTTTTAGTCAGTGACAGATCTCGATCCACAGCAATACGGATTAAAATCAAGTGGGGGTCTTTCGTGTCCAGACGAATGTTCTCTACTTTACCGACGCTCACCCCCCGATAACGCACCACCGCCTGGGGGTTAAGTCCGGTAACGGGAAATTCCGATACCAGCAGATATTTATCACGTGTGGCGGTTCCTCCGCTGAACCACATGGCAGCTGCCGCGACGGCCGCAGTCAGAAAAATTACGAATAAACCCGCCGTAATGGCATGGGCCCGGTTTTCCATAACAACTCCTATAAAACGCCGCCGGTGTTTTCGAGCGCATCGCCAGCGTTTCCCAGCGCTTTTCGGCCACGCTCGCCGCGGAAAAAATTTGTGATGAATGAATGATTCGTCCCCACAACCTCCCGCAGACTGCCCAGCGCCACGATGCGCTGTTCCGCCAGGACGGCCACGCGATCGGAGAGTGCCACCAGTGTATCCAGATCATGCGTCGCCATGACAATAGTGAGCGTCAATTCGGTACGCATGGTCTGGATCAGCTCGACAAATCCCTCGCTCAGTTCCGGATCCAGCCCGGCGGTAGGTTCGTCCAGGAACAGCAGTTCCGGATCCAGCGCCATGGCGCGCGCCAGTGCTATGCGTTTGATCATGCCGCCGGAAAGTTGAGCGGGCATCTTGCTCGCATGCTGCGGTTCGATATCCACCATCTTAAGTTTGAGCATGACCAGATCACGTATCATGCCCTCGTCCAGTGTGCGTAACTCGCGCATCGGCAGCGCGATATTGTCATATACGGATAGTGCGCTGAATAATGCGCCTTTTTGAAACAACACTCCACAGCGGTTGCGCATGGATTGCAATTTTTTGCGGTCATGGCCATACAGCGGTTCGCCGAAAACCCGGACAGCACCTTCGGCCGGTATCTCCAGACCCAGCATCTGCCGCATCAACGCGGTCTTGCCGCTGCCGGAACCTCCTACCAGCGCCAGTACTTCCCCACGATGTACGCAAAGATTAATGTCTTCGTGCACCACATGACTGCCGAAGCGGGTATGCAATCCTTCGACCTCGATAATGCACGCTTCGTTCGTTATCGCATTCAGGATTGCCGCCTTACCTCAGTCCAACGTTGGAAAAAACAATGGCGAAAATCGCATCAATAATAATCACGACGGTGATCGCGGTCACGACTGAATTGGTGGTGCCTTCACCCAGACTCTCGGTGTTGGATTTGATTCTCAAGCCGAAATGGCAGGAAATCAGCGCAATCACCATACCGCACACCACGCCCTTGCCCAACCCCAGCCACAAATTGGCAACCGGTACCACATCCGGCAGCTTATTCAGAAAAAACTGATAACTCAGCCCAAGCTGAATTTCGGCAACAACCATTCCTCCCACCAGTGCGACGGCGCTGGTCCATAGCACAACCAGTGGCATCGCTATACCCAGCGCCATAACTTTTGGCAGGATCAGCCGCAGACTGTGAGGTATCCCCATCACCGTCAGCGCATCCAGTTCTTCGGTTACCCGCATCACGCCCAGTTGCGCGGTCATGGAAGAACCAGAGCGTCCGGCCACCAGTATTGCGGCAAGCATGGGGCCGAGTTCACGGATGATACTGACGCCAAGAATATTGATGATGAATATGTCGGCGCCAAACGTCTGCAACTGCCTGGCGGAGAGAAAACTCAGCACGACGCCAATGAGAAATCCCACCAGCGCGGTGATTCCGAGCGCCTGTGCGCCGGTACGGTACAGATTCGCGGAAATTTCACGCCACGGAATGCGTGCGGGATGAGCGATCAGGTATTTTACATCCAGCAGCATTTGACCAATCAGTATAACGAGACCGGTCGAATGTTCCCACAACAGAAAGACAGCTTTCCCGAGAATGGTGATGGGCCACAGCCAATCACGGGGAATGGGTGCGGGTGGGGCGGGCGCTTCCTTCATGCGGTTGAATAACCCCTCCTGCTCGGGCCGCAGCAACAAATACGGCGGACGGCGCGAGCCCCAGGCCCGCCACAGCAGTACCGCTCCGGCGTCGTCCATTTGCTCGATGCCGGTCAAATCCCACTGTAATTCAGGGTCGCCCGCATACGCAACAAGTTCGGCGGGTAGCGTGTGTAACCGCTGCCCGAGAGCGGCCAGCGTATAGTTACCGGCAAGTACCAGCCGGGGCGCGCCATTTTCGCCGGTTACACGATGCAGTACCATTAACGAATCACCTTGATTCTCCGGCATCATGATTGGGTTTGGTCAATATAACCGGTACATAATACGGTAATCGGCCTTTTATAGCCTACTCTCACCCATTTTCCACTCGCCGTTTAGCGAGGGCGTTTTGCTCGTCCGGATAAGGTCTGGACATTCCAGGAGCGTCGAATTGTAGTCCAGGTAATTTTTGTAGTAGAACCCGTTCAAGGTTTTAAGGTCAAGCATCGAGTGCCTCATAGGGCAGGTTAAGGTTGATTATAAAAACCAAGATCGTGCACCATGCCGGTTTGACCACAATTCAACTACCGAATTTCCTCCACTTTTTTATCACTGCTCCGGCATTCCACCGCTTTTTTGTCCTTAACGTTCATCTTGGATTCTACATGGCGCTATCCGCGCAGGTGTCGGAATTCCTTACAAGATCTGTCTTGTTTGTTCTCAAGTATGGTTGTAAGTATCTGTAATATAGTGATTATAATAAACTGGCATAAGGCTTGCTTAACAGATATTAGGTCGATTATAAAAACCTTCATCGCAACATACAATAGAGATAAAAGTGAAAAAGTAGATTGTAGGAGGAGCGGTAATCCTGAGTACGGGATTGGCCGGTACCGCCCCGGCAGCTGTCATAACTTGGGATACGATTAGCAACTCAAGCACGACAGCAGACGCTTGCAAAAATAGTGTGGGAAATGCTTGCACATTTACTAAAGGCACCGAAATACTCACGGCCAGAGCCTATGTTACCAATGATAATGCCGGATCAGATGCATTCGAGAAGGCAACGATCGATG
>JBDSSX010000336.1:0-3173 GCA_039928555.1 Nitrosospira sp.
GCGGTGGACTACGAAGGGGTGCATATCAATATCGTGGATACGCCTGGCCATGCCGACTTTGGTGGTGAGGTGGAGCGCGTATTGTCGATGGTGGACGGCGTGTTGCTGTTGGTGGATGCGGTCGAGGGGCCAATGCCGCAGACCCGTTTCGTCACCAAAAAAGCACTGGCGCTGGGGTTGCGTCCTATTGTGGTGGTTAATAAGGTTGATCGCCCCGGCGCGCGTCCTGACTGGGTGGTAAATCATACCTTCGATTTGTTCGATAAGCTGGGTGCTAAAGAAGAGCAACTGGATTTTCCGGTGGTCTACGCCTCGGCGCTCAACGGCTACGCCATGATGGACCTGAAACAAACCAGTACCGACATGCGTCCACTGTTCGACACCATCCTAAGACACGTTCACGCGCCCGTCGGCAATTCCGACGAACCACTCCAACTGCAGATCGCCGCGCTGGATTATTCCAGTTTTGTTGGACGAATCGGTATCGGGCGCATCAGCCGTGGCCGCCTCAAGCCTGGCCAGGATGTGATGGTGATGGCCGGAGATGGCGCACCGAAGAAAGCCAGGGTCAACCAGGTGCTGGGTTTCCGCGGCATTGAGCGAGTGCAGTTGGACGAGGCGCTGGTAGGTGATATCGTGCTGATCAATGGTATCGAAGAACTCAGTATCGGTGTCACGCTAGCCGATATCAACCAGCCCGAAGCGCTACCGATGCATGGGGTGGATGAACCCACGCTGACCATGAATTTTCAGGTGAATACATCGCCTTTTGCCGGGAAGGAAGGTAAATTTGTTACCAGCCGGCAGTTGCGCGAGCGCCTTGAGAAGGAACTGCTTACCAATGTTGCAATGAAGCTGGAGGAGACTGGCGACACCGATTCATTCCTGGTTTCCGGGCGGGGAGAATTGCATCTCACCATATTGCTCGAAAGTATGCGGCGCGAAGGCTACGAACTGGCGGTGTCGCGTCCGCATGTGGTGATCCGCGAAATTGACGGTGTCAAATGTGAGCCGTTCGAAATGCTTACCGTGGACGTGGAAGAGACAAATCAAGGCGCCGTAATGGAAGCGCTGGGCGCGCGCCGTGGCGATTTGCAGGATATGGTTTCGGATGAACGCGGACGCGTGCGGCTGGACTACCGTATTCCTGCGCGTGGCCTGATCGGCTTTCAGTCCGACTTCATGACCATGACGCGCGGCACGGGACTCATGAGCCACGTATTCGATGAGTACGCACCGATGCGGCCGGAAATCGCTGCGCGCCGCAACGGGGTACTGATTTCCGCCGAGCAGGGCGAGGCTGTAGCCTACGCGCTCTGGAAATTGCAGGAGCGCGGACGCATGTTCGTCAGCCCAGGTGATCGTCTGTATGAAGGCATGATAATCGGCATTCACACCCGCGATAATGACCTGGTCGTCAACCCCATCAAGGGGAAGCAGCTTACCAACGTACGTGCTTCGGGGACCGACGAAGCCGTGACCCTGACTCCGCCGATTCAACTCACGCTGGAATCCGCCATCGAATTCATCGCCGACGATGAGCTGGTGGAGATTACGCCCAAGACCATTCGTGTCCGCAAGCGTTTCCTGCAGGAACACGAGCGCAAGAAAGCCTCGCGGGCTGCGGCGTAATTTCGCTAAGCAAGCAGGTTCCTGAGAGGCTGGATTAGTTCGCCCAGTGCCGGGATTTGCCCATTGATATCCATGGGTGGGCACCCGTATGATGGTAGTGCAGCTATACGTTCTTCCGCCGGCCGAACTGATCGAATGGACGAAAGCGTCTCGCGATGAATGAAAAAACCCTCTGGTATATCGCTGATCCCATGTGTTCATGGTGCTGGGGCTTCTCGCCTGTGATCGAGGCGATTCGTCGCGAGTATGGAACCCGCCTGAAAGTGGAATTGTTGCTTGGGGGCCTGCGGCCGGGCACGAAAGACCCGATGCCTTCCACGCAACGCGAGGGGATATTGCACCATTGGCACGCCGTGCAGCGTATGACGGGCCAGCCATTCCGGTTCGAAGGCGCAATGCCGGCGGGATTCATCTACGATACCGAGCCCGCCAGCCGTGGTGTAGTCGCGGTATCCATTATCAATTCTGATGCGGTCTTTCCATTTCTCAAAGCGGTGCAATCCGCCTTTTATGTTGAACAGCGAGATGTGACCACCGCCGTTGTGCTGACGCAGTTGGCTTCAGACGCGGGATTGGATGCGCGGCAATTTTCGCAAGTATTCGAATCCGATACGACAAAGCGCCAAACCCTTGGCCATTTTCAAAAAGCGCGCCAATGGGGCGTGCACGGTTTCCCCGCCGTGATAATACAGAACGTGGCGGGTTTCAGCACCCTCACCAGCGGCTACTGTCCGGTTGAAGAATTGCGTCCAAAGCTTGACGAGTGGCTCGAGGGGTGGTATCGGACTCATTCGCCAGTGGAGGAGCCTATGACGTGACTGGATTGATTGCCAATAAATACTGCTTCGCCGTTTACTAATTTCCACTTGAGCATTACTAAACCGGCCGATGTCAAGGGTAACGGTGTGGTATTCACCAGCTTCAAATCATCCACGCTAAATAGCTTTCTGCTTGACTTGCCTTCGGTAATCCAACCAGATTCTTTTCACCATATGGGTCCGCGTGATCTGAATTTGACCGAAGTATTGGCTGCCGGAGAGGCCGTAAACACGAGATTCAACCTGAAAATGTTCGATCCAGGCGCAGGAAACACGTATACTTTTACTTTGACGCAAACATCAACCGTAGCCGTTATTCCAAACCCGGAAACTTATGCCATGCTGCTGGCAGGTCTTGGGTTGATAGGTTTTATTGCAAAACATAAAAGCAGCAATCAAAATACGTAGTGCTGCTTGATTCAGCTTTCTTCTATCCGAAAATGACCTGTCCTTGTGGCGGGGTTTATTTTTGGTAAATCCTATTCCTCCGTCTTTCTTTTAAGAGCGCTATATCACGCTGTGGCGTGCCGGCCCCCTGGGTATTGTTCGGGCATCTTCTTATGGTTTATTCGCAAATAAATGACGACAGAATTTACATTTTTTTGCGTTATATTAATATTTTGTTAATAATCAACATACTAATATATGGCATGGTAATTGCTTTAATTGTTTATTGTAAGCGGAAACTAAAAACAAAAATTCAACTTTTAAGTTATTGAGGGA
>JBDSSX010000337.1:0-1760 GCA_039928555.1 Nitrosospira sp.
ATCCCCGAAGCCGATGGCCCGGGCTGGGACCACACCGGAATGTTGTTGCAACAGATCGCCCAGCTCAACCGGGAACAGGAAATCCTCCCCCCTCCAGGCGATCATGTGCATTGAGTCGCTTAAAAAACAAACGGCAATATTGCCCGCAAATCAGATGTTCCTATTCCAAAAGTTGGTCAACAGCTAGTTAAGGAGAGTTAAAAATGAATAAATCGATGACCGCCGTTCTAATTAGTACTGCGCTGGCTGTGTCATTACCTGCCGGAGCGCATACCGAAGAGTACTTCGATTCCATTACTGCGCCACATGGCGGCCAGATGCGCATGGCGGGGCCCTATCACCTGGAGCTTGTCGCCAAAGAAAAAGAAATCGTGCTCTATGTCACGGATCACGCAGATAGCAAAATCGGCACCGAAGGCGGCGTAGGCAAGGCAGCTTTTCAAGTTGGAAAGGCGAAACCCAAAACCTCGATCAAACTGGAGCCAGGAGAGGACAATACACTCAAGGGCGCCGGAGACTTCACCGTCACCCCGGAAACGGTGATTATCGTATTCATCAAACTGCCGGACCAAGAGGCGCAGTCCACCCGCTTCACACCGCTCAAGCCAAAGCCGAAGACAAAATCTACGAAACCCGCGAAAAAAGCTGGCACCGGGAACGAATCAGCGGGTGAGCACGGTGGGCACCATCATCACATGCATTGATTCTACGCCGTAGGCGGGAAGAGGTAAAAACCAACGGCGCGCATAAGGCACACAACATCGAAATCGATAGACATTATCTTTCCGGAATTGTTTCGCCTTGTAGTGCAGCTCGCCGTCCCCGCTGTACGTCCACGCCCATTAGTATTATCAATCCAATAACAAAATAAATGCCGGTGATCAGCATGGCAAGACGATGGTCGCCTCGTGATATCCAGCTTACCAGTCCATATGTCACAGGGCCCAATATCGAAGACAGCTTTACCGCAAGTCCCCATAGCCCGAAAAATTCCGCACGGCGGGAGGTGGGGCTGAAGTACCCCACCAGCGCTCTTCCCGCTGATTGGGAAGCGCCAAGACACAAGCCTGCGATGTTGGCGGCCAGCCAGAACATTGCGCTGCTATCGGCCATCCACGCCACCAGCACCATAATAATCCAGCCGATGAGAGTTAGCGCTATGGTGGGAATATGACCCATCCGGTCCTGCAGACTGCCGAACGCAAATGCGCCCGCGGCGGCGGTGATATTGACTACCAGAACCAGAAGCATGGTGTCACTCGTGCTAAAGCCCATTGCCTGCTGAGCGTATATCGCCGCCAGCGTAATTACTGTCTGGATTCCGGCCTGATAAAATACGAGGCAGGCCAGAAATCTTCCCAGATCACGGTAATCTCGCACCTGGCTGAATGTTTCGCCTAGGCGGGAAAATGCTTCACGCACGACGTTGCGCCCGGGAAGATGTGCCTGAGGCAGAGCCCTTTCTTTCAGATAAAGAAAGGTGGGGACGCTGGAGACCGCAAACAATCCGGCCGTTATCAGCATGGTTATAGGCACAAACTGTGCAGCTTGCATTCCCTCCCCCTGCGCCCAGGTCACATAGGCAAGCGAACAACCCAGGCTCACCAGCCCGCCGATATAGCCGAGGCTCCACCCCCAGCCGGACACCTTTCCCAGCGCTTCGCCCTGTGCAAGCTCGGGCAGAAATGCGGCGATTAAATTCTCGCCGCAACCGAAGAAAAAATTGGTGAGAATGATGAGCACTATCGCCAGCCACAAAT
>JBDSSX010000338.1:0-4088 GCA_039928555.1 Nitrosospira sp.
GCATGCGCAGCTCGTGCAGTAAGGCGCCATCGACAGCGATATTGGTTTTGGTCGCGGTTTTGACCGGATACTCGGCCAGGAATACCAGGTTTTGCTGACGGCCCCAGTTCTTGAGCAAATCCTTGAAGGCTTCGCGCACGATGGTTTCGCGTGCGCTGCCGCTGATTTTCCTGATGATGTCGAGTTGCTTGAGGTAGTCGTTGATGAATAGCTGGCTCAATGAGTGTCCTATTGTTATCTCTGTTCAGTATTTGGATTGGATCAGCAGCAAAAATGGGTGGGATCAGGATAATCGTTACCACTGCCGCATCTGGTGGAAAACCCGCAGAATGGTGATTGAATCAGCCTGAGGCAAGTAAACGATGGTGAAGGGTGTGCCGGTCACGACAAGTTCACGGGTGGCGTGGATGCGCCCGGCTTTGCCGAGCAACGGGTGTTCCTTGAGCAATTTGACACACTCAAGAATTTTGCCACCTATGCGTTGCGCGGCATGCAAGTTATCCAGTTCAATGTATTGCCGCAACGAGACAAGATCATTGATAGCATTTTCATGCCACTTTATTTGCATACCGGAGCTTTTAGTTCCTGACCGCTACCCCAGCTTTGTAACCACTTTTCAGTCTGTTCCTCGCCGGCAAATTTGGAATTGCCTTGCCTGATTTTATCCAATGTATTTTGAATAGCCTCGATTTGCCAGGCTTCATGTTGTACGTATTGCTCCACGGCATGAGCCATGAGCCAGGCACGCGACCGTTCCGTAGCTTTGGTAAGCATGTCGAGTTTGCTCAAGACTTCGTCGTCGAGCCGGATGGAGACTGATTGCGTCATAACCGTTCACTCCTCGTGTAGTTAAATGTACACATGCGATTATAAGCCTTTGTCATACTACTTTCTACACCAAAATGCGCCGGTAGGGCCCGGTTGCGCCTGATCAAATTAAACCTAAATCCGGTAGTTGGACGGGGTGAAGTGCGCGGTTTTTGGGGTGCAGGGCAAGGCGCAACGACGCGGAATGGTCGTTCCATTCCAAGAAGTTGCAACGCAGCCATGTGCCGCAAAAACTGTGCAATTCACCCCGTAGCGGCCTCACCCGGAAGGTGAGCGTCAAATAATACGAAATATTGTTATTAATCATAAAATTGATCTATAAATGAGCGGTCAACTACCGGATTTAGGTTAAATCAATCCAGCGCGTCGGCATTGAATGCGTCACAGGCGGCGAGGTCGGATTCGCCACAGGGGGGAAGTTGTGCCGCCAGATCGCGCAAGGCGGTGCGCAGACCTTCCTCCAGAACCGGGTGGTAAAACGGGAGCCGCAGCATGTCTCGCACCGTCAGCGAACGATCAATAGCAAGCGCCAACAGGTGTGCCATATGCTCGCCGGCGGGCGCACACATTTCGGCGCCGAGTAGCCGGCCACTTTCCGGTTCCGCGTAGAAACGCATGATACCCTTGTTGCGCTGACCGGCACGGGCACGGCCCTGGTTCTCGAAGCGCACTTCGCCCGATAATATCTTTTTGCCATTGAGCGCCCGGAAGCCGCTGCCTACCGTTGCAATACCCGGATCGGCAAAGACTATTGCAAGCGGTGTCCGGCGTGTAAAGCAAACCGGCGCAGAGCGGGTGGCGTTGATCCCGGCTATGTGTCCTCCATCGGCCGCCTCGTGCAACAGGGGTATCTGTTGATTGGCGTCACCGGCCATGAAAACCGGGAGATCGGCCACTTGCATGGTGTGCGGATCAACTGGTGGCAAGCCTTGGCCGTTCAGTTCCACACCCAGCGTCTCAAGCCCAATGCCGTTGATATTGGGGCGCCGGCCCAAGGCAACCAGCACACGGTCGACCATAACTTCCGAAGTCCCTGATCTCACCCGCACACCTTTGTCTACAGCATCCAGGTCAGCTTTCTCCCCCAGATACAAAGGAAATTCACGTCCCAAAAGCTCTCGCGCAACAGCATTGATTTGCGGATCGCTTAATCCGGCAATGGTGCTGTTTTCACCAAATGCCGTCACTTCCACGCCAAGCCGGGAAAGCGCCTGCGCCATCTCAACGCCGATGGGACCCAAGCCGATAACTGCCATGCGTGAAGGCAAGGATTCCTGTTCGAATAATGTATCCGTGGTCAGTAATTGTTTGCTTAGTGTGCGCCAGGAGGCCGGCACGACCGGGCGCGATCCGGTGGCGATGATGATATTGCGCGCCCGGAGCTCTCGTCCGTTTACCTCCAGCCTGCCAATGCCAAGCAGGCGGGCCCTGCCGGAGATGGCGCGCTTGCCCAGGGTATCGGTAGTTTTTAGTGTGCTGGCGACAAAGTCGTCGCGCAGCCGGCGTACGCGCCGCAGCGCGGCGGCGATATCGAGTGTGAGTCCGCCAGCACCCCGGATACCGAATTCCTCAAAGGTGCCACGATGGTGAAAGGCATTTGCCGCCTCGATCAGCAGCTTGGAAGGCATACAACCCACTCGGGCGCAGATCGTTCCCCATGGCCCATCGTTGATGAGGGCAAAATTATGGGTGCGCTTCTTCACTTCCCGCAGGGCAGCAAGCCCCGCGGTGCCGCCACCGATAATAACGACATCGAATATTTCACTCATGATGATTTCTCCGGCGGTGAGGTTGTATGTCGAAGATCTGATCCAGGCTTCCAGAAATTCATACGGATTTCTGTCAGATATTGAGACTGATAAAGGTCAAGTTCTCAGCCGGTCAGCCAGGGATTAGTTCTTGTTGATGGATAAACGTTTCCCCCGTGGGAGCACTCTTTCTTAATGCGCTTGCCCCTATTCAGTCTGTCCCGCGGAAGTGATGTCCGGTTGCACGATAGGGGTAGCGGGTGATACGCCATTATTTTTCATCTCTACTGCTTTCGGTGCGTGTAGTTTGGACTTTGATCGTGCGGCGAGCCACTCACGGGAAATTTTTTGTGCTTGCACAAGCTGTTTGGCGCTGAGAGATTTCATGACTTCATCCCGTACCATAACTGCTTGCTGGATACCGGCAGCGGCGGCAAGATTCAGCCACATGTAACTCTGTACCTGATCAATAACGAGACCCTGGCCAGTGCGATAGATCAGGCCCAACTCATACTGTGCAAGCGCATAGCCTTGTTCCGCCGCCAATTTAAGCCATCTTGCAGCTTCGGCGAAATCTTGCAGGGCGCCATTTCCGGTGAGATATAACAAACCAAGTTTGTACTGTGCATCGCTATCTCCCTTTTCCGCATTCTCCTCATACAACTGCACCCTGAGATGGTGATCGTCCGCAAGCTCCTGCGCGCTTGGCGCAGCTGACCGTGCGCCAAGCGCTATTTTTGCATCCGGGCGTGCCGTGGGATCGGGGTAGGGTTTAGCCGCTTCAGAAGAAGGCGATTGCTCCGATCCGACCTCCGGTGCTCTTACGATGTGCCGATCAGGTGTATCGGATATGATCAGCCAAATCACACCAATAAATAGCCCAATCATGGCCAGCGTTGCTCCCGCCGCAAGATAGGCATTGGGGTTTCGCACCCAAAAGCGTTCTTTGCAATCGCGGCAGCGCATGGGCCGGAGAAACAATGTTTCCATGGTGCGCTCGCCGGGCCGCACACGAGAGCTGTGCGTCTTCTCACTTCCGCACTTAATGCATTTCGCGTACATAATGTCTCGTATTGTTCTGCCGTTCCATCCGAAAATGACAAGTATCGTTTAACCTAAATCCGGTAGTTGATCGCTCATTTAATAGATCAGTGTCATGATTAATAACAATATTTCGTACTATTTGACGCTCACCTTCCGCGTCGTTGCGCCTTGCCCCGCACCCCACAAACCGTACACTTCACCTCGTCCAACTACCGGATTTAGGTTTAACCTTCCCGCACAGTCTAAGTATTGACCTGCCGGGCGTCAACCCGGCTGAGGACGCGGATACTTTGGACGTTGTCAGCCGCTTCCTGGAGTTCTTTCGACATCTTTCGAAGATAAAACCAGGGATTGAGCTTTATGATGTCAGCGGCCAGTACTGGCGCTGCGATGTCGATTAGATGCCGGCGCCGCCATCGAATACCTCATTGCGTATCTGAGCCTGCGAGATATTGCTGCCAGGGGAAA
>JBDSSX010000339.1:0-3587 GCA_039928555.1 Nitrosospira sp.
GGACCCCCGGCTATGATCCAACGCTTCCCGCGGACTGGAGCAAGCCGGATACGGGATGGAACGGCTGGCTCATGCCCACACAATACCCGCTGATTGTCGATCCGCCGGAGCAGCGCCTGTGGACCGCCAATGCACGTACCGTCGACGGCCCCTCGCTCGACCGCCTCGGCGACGGCGGCTACGACCTTGGTGCGCGCGCAAAGCAGATCCGTGACAGCTTGCGCGAACACGAGCGCTTCTCGCCTGCCAGCATGCTGGCGATCCAGCTTGATGACCGCGCGCTATTCCTTGCGCACTGGAAAAAACTTCTTGAACTAACCCTGAACCGGATGGAACCAGCGCCCTGGCGCGCCGAAATGCAGCGGGCGCTCCTCGATTGGTATGGGCATGCTTCGACGGCGTCGGTGGCCTATCGCACGGTGCGCACCTTCCGTCAGGAGGTCATCAATAGTGTACTCAACGGCTTTACTGCGGCAGTCCGTCGCAATGATCCAGACTTTGTACTGCCGAAGCTGAATCAGGCCGAATACACGGTGTGGACATTGATCGAGCGCCGCCCGCCACATCTGTTGCCATCCATTTACGCCGGCTGGGACGACTTGCTCGTGAGTTCGGCTAAACGCGTGGCCGAGCGCATGCAAAGTCAACCGGGCGGCATCGCTCAGCGCAGCTGGGGTGAGCGTAACACCGCGCGCATCCAGCACCCGTTCAGCCGCGCCTTGCCGGGATTTGTCGCACGCTGGCTGGATATGCCTAAGGACGCGCTACCCGGCGATAGCAATATGCCGCGCGTCCAGGCGCCGGACTTCGGCGCTTCGGAGCGTTTCGCGGTCGCACCCGGCAATGAAGAACACGGCTATTTCGAAATGGCCGGCGGACAGAGCGGGCACCCGCTCTCCCCGTATTATGGTAGCGGGCATGAAGACTGGGTTGCCGGCAAGCCAACACCGTTCCTGCCTGGTCCACCCAAGCAGACACTGCGCCTGCGCCCTGTCGCGCATCGTGTTACAAGGGCGCCATAATCGCAGGAATCCCGGTAAAGGCCAGCGGGGCGAGAGCCACTATACGTTTGGCAAGTAGCGAATATCAACGATTTCTCGTTACGGAAGCTCATCCCTGTCTCGGCTCGGCGGCTTGAACTCCCTTCTCGTAACAGGTATAGATATAGATAGGCAGTTCCAATTCACCAAGGTGATGTGCAACCAGCGGCCGCACCACATCCCAATCCAGGCCACCCGCGCCGGTCGCGAGGCGCGGCAACGCCAGACTGGTGAATCTGTCGTATTCCAGCAGATAACGCAACTCATGCAATGCCTGATTGAGGTACTCGGTCCTGGCGCCGCCCGGTCCGCTGCCCTGGCTATGCAGCGCTTCGTGGGTGAGCAGATTGATAATGCGTTTATTCATTGCGCCCGACCAGACCCATGCATCGCCAGATTTTGGCTGTGTTGTATGGCAAAAATGCCGAAAATCCTTGACCATGGCCGGCCATTGCTCACCCAGGCTCAGGGCCAGTCCTTGATTGAAACGGTCATCGGGGGCAACCGCGTGGGCAATGACCTGAGCATGACTCAACAGGATATCGCCCCTTACCTCATGAATCATGCAGCCTCCAGTAATAGGGGCAATTAAAAAACTCAGTATAGCAACTTAATTTTTATTTGCTGGCGCGCCGAGCTTGTCGAAATGTGCAAAAACCTGCTGCAACCGAAAGTATTTCGCGCAAATACCCTGATGCTTACTCATGAGAATTACAAGCTTGGCCAATAAACTGACGACTATGATCATAACGGCTTGGGTGCTTCAATCACTGGCGGCTATGTGTACCGTGGATCGCTGATCGGTGGACTGGAAGGTACTTACTTCTTCGCCGACTTCGTTACTGACAAGGTAATGTCTTTCCGCTTCATCGGCTAAGGTATTACGGAACTCACAGATCGAACCCTGGAAAATTGTCATCGAACCGGTGCTGCCAGTCGACCCTAAACCCGAGAAAACCCCGATAGAATTCCATCGCCTTCTCGATCGAGAAGATACGGAAAACCGGAATGGCGGGCTGTAGCATTGTGCCATTGCCTGCCATGTTTCCTGTCTCGTTCTTCGTAGCGTCGATTTTAGCGGTCAGCACGTTCCAGTTAGCGAAGCCAAACTGACCGGCAACGATCTCAAGGGTTTCACTGTGGAAAATTTCAATTTTCCTGTCGGCAAATGCCTGCCGCAGGACCTTCGCCATCAATTTGGCATCGTGAAATGTACGCATATCATCATCCTCCCATTAGCAACGAACAGGAAAGTCAGTGCCCGCATTGCTGACCCGTTCGCCCTCAAATATTGAATGGCAAGGATGTGTCAGTATGATTCTGGACGCATTCACCTTGGCGCTCGCGCACCGCGGACGGCTGGCCGCGTCCGGCCAAGCATTATGATAGCCGCGCGGCCTTCAGTTAATCAAGTACGAGATGGTTTCACAGGTACGTATCGCGATTTGCCAGCAGGATCATGAGCATCAAAAATTTCGGTCCTCGCCCAGCCAATCGGCCGGGCGCTACCTGATCGTTTTCACACAATCTCCGGGAGTTTTGCGACAATCTTCGGCTCACTCGAAACGGTCAAAGCGATAGTGAAGACGTACGCATCCTCTATCCATCGGTTGCGCACTAATCAGCTTTGGACTATCGCGATGGCCTGTAGCGGGAAACAGTGGGCATCCACCGCCCAACAACTCGGGAATGAGGTAGATTTCGATCTCATCCAGGACGCCTTTTTCCAAAAATGTCATTTGCAATTGCCCGCCTCCGAGCATCCATACGTCACCATCTTCCAGTGCACGCAACTCGGCGATGAGAGCGTCGACGTCGCTGCGCACCTCAAGTTCCCCTTTCGGGCGATCGATGGGGCTTGAAGTAACAACCAAAACCCTTTGGTGTTCATAACTCCATGGAGTCGGATCGCTGGCGATAAAATCGTAGGTGCCGCGCCCCATAACAACCGTACGGATACGCTTGATAAACAACTTGTAGTCATGTTCTCCCAAATCCATATCGTTGTATTGGAAGAGCCAGTCCAGGTTGTCGCCGTCGGTCGCAATGAAGCCGTCAAGGCTTGAGGCAATATAGCCGAGAATTCTCGCCATTCGTTCCAATCTCCTATTGATTTATAAATGAATATACGTTTACAAATTATCCATGGCAAAATCCAAAAGCATATCTGACGAAGCTCTCCTTGACGCCGTGCTGGATCAAATGTTGTCCATCAGTCCGTCCAATCTGACCTTCGCCTAGGCGAGCTTAAGTCATTTTGCGCAGGATCTTTCGATGGGTTACGCTACGCTCCACCCATTCTAAGCGAGCAGCATAAACGATGAATCTGCCCTGATTTTACTTGGGCTCCAAATTATCGTTTTTATTGCGGCTTCATTAACGCCACCCGCTCAAAATCCGAGCCTTCTCTCCCCAAATACCAGCTTGAAGAACACAATATCTTGACCTTCAGGTTCAGCAAGAGGTAATGTTCGGCCCTTTGATTGAGCGCCTTTGGAATTTCTATCCTTGAGTACCGATCCCGCCACACACGAGCTTCTGCACGGC
>JBDSSX010000340.1:0-11632 GCA_039928555.1 Nitrosospira sp.
TACTTCTTGCCGCTATTCACCGCCGCCTTAAGCGCTCCACCTGCTTTAATTGGAGGTACCCTGGCTGCCTTGATCTTCATTTTTATGGGTAATGTCGCCGAACTTCCCCCTTCAAAATCCGAAAGAAATGCTTCCAACAGGGGCAGGACAAAGCGACCAGAAAAAAAGCTCGCATGCCATGTGGGGTAATAACGACGACTGCTCTTGGATCTTGTTAATGCATTCAACATTCATCATTGGGGAGAAGCCCACGCACAAAAACCGGCTTGCTCATATAGCAACTGATGGAGTAGTCTATTCACGATAGCCACCTCCATTGGGAGCAGATCGGTCCAATTGGGCACAAACGTAAGTTTCCAACCTATTTGACCTATTTGTTCAGAAATTCAGTTTAATCACGAGGAGGATCAGAACCATGGCCGAACCCGCCATTCAAGACCGTGCTGCCGGCGCCATCATGGGTGCCTTTATAGGAGACGCCCTCGGCCTCGGCCCCCACTGGTACTATGACCTGGAGGAGCTTCATCGCGACTACGGTGACTGGATCACAACTTATACCGACCCCAAACCGGGTCGTTACCATGAAGGCCTCAAGGCAGGCCAGTTGTCGCAGGCAGGCATTATTCTCAGGCTCATGCTCCGTTCGCTCGTCGAGCGAGGCGGCTATGACGAAGCGGATTTCTGCAGGCGCATGGATGAAGAGCTGTTTCCTTTGCTTGATGGTACACCAGCGAACGGACCTGGCGGATATACAAGCCAATCCATCCGCAACGCGTGGCGCAAGCGCGTCCAGCAGAACCTGCCCTGGGGACAGACGGGCGGCCATGCCGATACTACAGAAGCCATCGAACGCACGCTCGCCCTGGCGGTTCGCTATGCGATGCAGCCCCATGAATTGGCCATCGCTATTTCCGATAATGCCCGCCTTACCCAAATCGACGATGTCGTGCTATCGATGACAGTCGCTTACGGAGCCGTGCTCGGCCTTCTGGTGCAGGGGCACAAGCTCGACAAGAACCTCTCCGGTACCATGATGCAATTGGTAAAATCGGGTCAACTGCCTTTTCACGCGGTGACTCACTCGGATTTGCAACCACCCCGCCTCGGTGATCCGGACCCTCCTCGCGCGGGAAGGTTTGCATCACCTGACGCCCTGCTAACACCTTCGTATGTTTCCACGGCCGCCACGGACCCGGGGATACCGATAGAGCCCGCGTGGAAGGTGTCCCTCATATACGGCATGCCTTGCGCCATCTATCACCAGCTTCCCGCAGCCTACTACCTGGCCGCCCGCTTCCCTCAGGACTTCGAATCGGCTGTGCTGCACGCCGTGAATGGCGGAGGGCAAAACCAGGCGCGCGCCATTTTGACTGGGGCGTTAGTCGGAGCCCAAGCCGGACTGTCGGGTATTCCCCAGCGCTTCCTCGACGGCCTGGAAGAAGGCGAAACGCTCAGACAGCTTGCAGTGGACTTGGCCACTCAAGTAGGCACACCGCCCGTCCGCCGGGGAGAGTAAAACTCAGTAGCCCGGAGAACGATCGGAGCCTGTCAGTAGCCAGTTGAACAAGGTTCGATCCATATTTTATGGTGTGTTGAATTGGGGCAAGCTAACGCATTCTCTATTATTGGTAAAATACGTTATCAAATAGTGTTGTAAACATTAGAACAGCAGTTTGGAATACATGAATACATTTGAGAAAAAAAGCAGGGCGCGACTCCAGTCACTTCGGTATTAGGATCGAGCGCTGACGGGTTTTGTGACTGAAAGCTGGACAGCGAAATGGTTGTCGCAGGGATCTCCTTTCCTCCGGGCCCGCAGGCGTGTCCTCGTGGGCAGATGGAAATATTTCATGAATATAATCCAATTTTTTTCTCGATTTATTTGACGCCACTCTGTTACTACGGCGTTGAAGAAGCAGTTGTTTGCCCCTTTAATGTTTTTTCGCATCTGTCCGAGAGCATCAAGATGTCTGTTTGGTTATGGCAGATTGACAGCGATCAAGCAATCCTATCGAGTCAATTCATTCTCCGTGAATTTTATGTGGTGGTTTATGCAGCTATGTACACACTACTCTCAATTAGAAGGCAATTTGATATTGCAGTACAAATTGACCTTTGCTGGAAGTTTTCAGTATTTCACCGGAACTGGTAGTGTTAAATATGGGTCTATTCTGATAATCAAAAGTAATTTTGCTGGTGTATCCTTTTATAAGCCAATTGATTCCGACGTTAAAAACATTCATTTGATTGTCCAGGCGTTCATAATTGGCGCTCATCAGCGAGACATAGGGCATCAACTGGCCATTATTCGAACCGAGTAAATCCTTGTTCATTAGATATCCAAGCTGGCCATACCAGACATCTCCCGTGCCAAACATGGGGAAGGCATTGCCCGGACCATTGTAACTTCCTCCCATTGGACTCGTATCGCTGGCAGGATTCATTGCACCATTGTTACGAATATAACCCGGGCCATAGTCCAGATTAAAATATCCAAGGTACGCGGAGATAGCTGTTTCCTTTATCCGATCAACCGGTGCATCCAGATAGGCAGCAACCGACCAGAAGTTAATGTCGTGAAGTCTTGGGTTATCCGAAGTGCCCGTCGAGGTCGCATTCTTTTGCGTGATGAAACCTGCTTCGAGATTCAAGACACTCTTCTTCCCAAGATAGGTTCCTTGCATTAAGGTATTGGTCATTGGTTCCGTATCCCAGAAATTCCAAACAAAGAATCCCTGATATTGCTTTGTATGGTTATTTGCAAAGGTTGCATTATCTGGAGAGAGAGGAGCTAGGGGCTGACCGGTAGTCGATATGGAGAAAGGATCGCTTGCAATCACACGATAATTGAATTTACCCACTTGCCCCCTTAAATAGAGGCTCAGTTTCCGGCTAAACAGATCAGTCTGGTCCACCGTGGCTTGGGCAAAAATAGGAAGATCCATTGTCATGCTTGTCGCAGCGCTCGGATTACTAAACCGGGAAAGCCCGTTGGCGATGGTAAGTCCGCCCCCTAGAATGGCTTGATGACCTTCTGTCAGCCGCAATTCACCAAAAGCATCATGAAAGTAGGCTGCAATATGTCTATTGCCATTCATTTGAGACAAGAAGTTGAAATTATTCATCCCGTACTGGGTATAAAAATATACGCGATCAGTAAGTTGGCCCTGCAGGACAAGGCGGGTCCGGCGAAGACCGATATCGGTTGTATCGTCCACCGGTTTGTCGAGTACTAATGATCCGGGATTATTTTGTTCATACCGAAGCCATGTTTGATTTAACAGCCCGAACTTGATGTATTGGCTCCCATCCTCGTTCAAATTGAATTTAAAAGGATCTCTCTCTTTCCAGTTTGCATAGCCAAACCCCCTTGGGGATTCGTCAGTCTTTTGATTGCCTAGTATCGATACTGTTGCCTGTTTGCTTTCCCGGCTTTGTTTGAGTGCGGCACCGTTATCTGTAGTGGCGGTTCCGCTTGAAGCTGCAGGGGACGTCTGTTGCGCAGGAATATCTGCGATCTTCTGAAAAGATCCCATGCGAACTCGACCTGCACCCGGTTCCGAATAAATTTGCTTGGTTTGGGTATCGACATATAAATCGATGGCTACCTCTTGAAGGGATCCGCCGGCAGAATTTGCGGGTTCCTTGCTATTCGCATTGTGAGAGGATAGGACCATGAACAGAAGAAACAAAACTAGCGAAAGATTTAATTTCATGAAACGGCCTTGGAAAAAAGAGAGAGCGATAATATCTAAACGATATAATGCATATGAATATTATCCGCGCACTATTCTTTTTAGTTAAACAATAAAAATTCATTTATTTATCTCTTTTCAAGGTAACTGCAACAAACCAATATATTTCTCTAATAACATGATTATTAAGGATATTCCTTTAAATTAAAGGCGAGCAGAATTTATCACGAATGGATATTATGTTGCTTATCCATTACATGACATGTAATTATAATATAAGGCTGATTAACCAAGACGTGTCGCCGATAAATCTAATATTGCTTCACAGAATGTGCCTAAGGCAAGTGCTGTTGAAACAGAAAATATAATTTTTAATTGTTAATCTATAAAAGGCCTCCTTATACTGAAATAAATGGTTAAAACAGTATGCTGATTTCCCGAGTCATCATAGAGCCAAGTCGCGCAGATACATCCAGGGATAAATCCCGCGATCATGCCCGTCATTGAAAATAAATTGCACGCCATACGTTCCGGCAGGATGAATTTCGGTAATGCGGAGCCGGGGCGATACCGCGCCAGTTACTTTTCCTTGCAAGCGATGCGCCTTGCAGTGCGCACACTGGCACTGGGTACGTAAAAAAGCATGTGTGAAAAGTTGCCGTTTGCCGTCATTCCATAAAATCTCCAGCGTGCCATTTGGAGCATCGCTGGAAATGGTTTTGACCTGTATCACAAATCCGTCCTCGATCTTTCATCGGTATGCCTTGTTGCTTCGCGATCGGTTGTCCGGATTTGGGCAATGGAAAGGCGGACGGATTTGCGTACTTCCGGATCCGGATCGGTTTCGATTTGCTCAAGCGCAGGTAGAGCGCCCGCAAAGCCTATTTCTCCTAGCGCAAGGGCTGCTTCCTTGCGTAAATTGCTGATTGGGTGGTTTAGTGTTTCGATCAGTGCCGGCACTGATCGAGGATCCCGAAGGCGACCTAGCGCACGCGCTGCACATAACCGGACTTGCCAATAGCTGTCGTTTAAGGCGCCAATCAATTGTTCGACAGCATTCTTCAATCGAA
The DNA here is from genome assembly GCA_039928555.1 of Nitrosospira sp. Classification (GTDB taxonomy): domain Bacteria; phylum Pseudomonadota; class Gammaproteobacteria; order Burkholderiales; family Nitrosomonadaceae; genus Nitrosospira. The sequence goes on from JBDSSX010000340.1 coordinate 4,766, forward strand.
GCTTGCCAATGGTCGCGGCAGCTTCTTCACGCACTTGCCATGCCGAATCGGATAAGCCGCTCAATAATGGGGGCAATGCCACATCCCCGGATGCAAACCCTATGGCGCCTATGGCGGCTCGCCGTACTTCGGTTTCAGGATCGTTCGCGGCGAGGGCGGCTAAAGCGGGCAGTGCCCGCGGCTGTTTCAGATAACCAAGCACCGCCACCGCCTCTCGTCTAACTGTCGCATCTTCATCAATCAGCGCAGTCAGCGCGGGCTCGAAACTATTCATAACTCTTAGTTCGCGCAGCGCGCGAAATAGTGCGGCACGAACGGATGCTTCCGGGTTTGCCAGGTGGGGAAGTATGATCTGTGCCGATTCCTGTTTCTTGAGGTCATGCAGGCTCTGCGCAGCAGCTTGCCTGACTAAAGGATCGGGGTCATCCAGCACGGCTATCAATGCAGTAATGCTCATATCATTCTCAAAGGCCTCAAGCGCCTTAGCCGCCTCGGTACGGACCGCAGCCACAGGGTCCCCTAAACTGGCAATGATAAGGGGAACATGATCCTCGCCTTCAAAATCGGTGATATCCAGCAACGCGATGCGGCGAATCTCGCTATCGGCCGCGTTTAGTCGCATCTGAATATCTTGTAGTTCCGGGTTATCTAGGGGATTCATATCCTCTCGCATGAAAATACTGGTATCGGGAGATCGCTCCGAGGGGAGTAAGGCGTTGCAACGGAAAGTCGGCACTTTGCGTATGCAACAATTCAAGGCAATGACGCTTGAGTTGGATGAAACGATCTGACGTTAGCAATTCGGGCTTGCGCTGGCGCACAAATTCAAGATCGGTTTGCTCGATAATCCGGCCGGGGCGAGGGCTCATTACCAGTATTTGGTCCGCCAGGAACAGCGCCTCGTCAATGTCATGCGTGATGAATACAATAGTGGTTTTGATGCTTTCCCATACGTCTAGCAGCAGCTGTTGCATCATCATGCGCGTTTGCGCATCGAGCGCACCGAAAGGTTCATCCATCAACATTACCTTCGGACGATTAATCAGTACTCGCGCGATCTCAACTCGCTGCTGCATTCCCCCTGACAACTGGAAAGGATAGTGCTGCTCGAATCCAGCAAGCCCCACGAGCTCCAATAGCTCAGTTGCGCGTTTATGACGTTCAGCACGCAATATCCCTTTCATTTTGAGACCGAAAGCAATATTGTCTATGACCGTTTTCCACGGAAACAGTGTGTGTTGCTGAAATACCAAACCGCGTTCCGGATGCGGACCATTGAGCGGCAACGCATCAACGTGAATACTGCCGCTACTGGCTTGCAAATGGCCGGCGAGCGCGCCAAGCAGCGTCGATTTGCCGCAGCCGGAAGGGCCTAGCAGGCAAATAAACTCCCCGGGCTTGATTGAAATCGACACGTTTTGAACGGCCTCAAACGCATGCTCGCCAGAGCCCAACCGGATATAGAGGTTTTTAATTTCTATATGGCCTTGCACGCCTAGAGAGGAATGAGTTGCGACCGGGCTCATGATTTCCTTATTTCGGAAGCATGCCAAGGCATCAACATATTTCCCAGCTTCTTGACCAATACGCTGCTTCCCATGCCCAGCAAACCGATCAGCAACATGCCGACCACTATGTCCGCATAATTTTGGATCGTATAAGAAACCCAGGTGTAGTAACCAATGCCGAACTGGCCTGCTATCATTTCGGCTGTTACGAGACAAAACCACGCCGTTCCCATGCCGATGGATAATCCGGTAAATATGCTGGGCGCCGCCGCGGGCAGAATCACTTCGGTAAATACCGCGCACCGGCCACTTCCAAGACTGCGAGCGGACGCAATCAGTCTTGCATCTACCGCTTCAACGCCGTGGACCGTACTTAGCAAAATTGGAAACAGTGCGCCGGTAAAAGTGATGAATATCATCGACAATTCGGAAGACGGGAACATGAGAATCGATAGCGGAATCCAAGAGACTGCAGGGATCGGCCTTAGCATTTCCAGGGGTGGAAGCAAAGTGTCTTCTGCAAAACGTGAACGGCCGATCATTAATCCTAGTCCGATGCCAATGACCGCGGCTCCCAGAAAACCGCTGAAAACGCGTGACATGCTGGCTGTCAGGTGAGATAGCATTTTCTGGGATTCAAGCAACTCCCATGCAGCCGCCAATACTTCCTCGGGGGATGGCACATTCTGAAAAGTTATTACCCCCAGATCCATGTGTCTGGTGGAGGCCAGGTGCCATAACAGAACACAAATGGTAATTGATGACACGCGCCGCAGCCTACGGCCAGCTTCGCGCCGATTGAGATCTATTCTTTCGGCAGGAACGGAGTCAACTTCCGTGATGCTACCCATGAGTCCGCTCCTTTATTTGGTAATGACAGGCGCAAGGGACGATTTGGCGAGAGGCCCGGCGATCTCAGATGCAAGGACCGTCGTAATGTTTTTTACGGCGCCGAAATTAAGCACCTTGCCTCCGTTTGCCCGAGCCCAGGCGTCCGCATCGTTTTTGAGCAAGAACCCATTCACCTCATTGTTGCCATGAACAAACCAGGCGTCGTTTGCGAGCAGCTTGATACCGCTATTGCCATCCTGCACATATACCACCCGGATCTGTTTACCTGCTTTTTCGAGCGCGTTCAGATCGGCAAACGCGGATTCCGGCGATGCGTAGTGACGTACCAGCGGCTCACCTTTAACCCAGATTTGTGCGGCGCGTTTGCTGTCGATGACAGGTTTTCCGATATGGGCATCTTCCGTGACAAGCGGTTGCTGGGCATAATTTTTCAGCTGCACTTCATAATCGAGTCCGGCATGTCTGAAAGCGGCGCGGATATATTGATCGTCAATGAATTTCTCTATATCGAGATCCGCGGTAGTGCGCTTCATCAACCGCAAGGTCTCGATTGAGGTCTTTACCGCCTTCCGGTATTCTGGTTTCCAGGTGAAGTCGCGTGTTTGCAGGCCGAGAGGGCCATGAAACAGATAAATAACTTCGGCCTCGATGCCGGTCACCTTGGAGATAAGTTCGCTGTATTTTTCCGGTTCTGCCGCAAGCAGCCTATCTGCTTCGATTGCTGCGCGCAGGAATGCGACGACGACTTCGGGATGTTTTCTCGCATATTCGGCATCCACCAGGGTGCCATGCATGGTTGGCGCATTGGCTTGCGATCCGTCATAGACTTTTCTGGCAAAACCCCGATAAGGATACAGTTCAGCGAAAGGCACAAAATCGGCATGCGCATCGATCTTAGTGGCTTGGAGCGCTGAGCCCGCAATTTCCGGTGACTGCGTGATGATCGTTACATCCTTATCCGGATCCCACCCCTGTTGCGCGACTGCTCGAAGCAGCATGCCATGTGAGGTTGAAGCAAATGGGACTGAAATAGTTTTGCCTTTCAACTCAGCCAGAGACTGGACAGGAGAGGATTTCGGCACTACGATGCCGTTGCCACTGCCCGTGATGCTACCGGACAGGACACTAATAAAAATGCTCTGTTTGCCTGCTTTTTGAAATGCAACGCCATTGAACGAACCTGGGAAATCGGCCATCGAGCCAATATCTAGCTTTCCCGCTACCATTTCGTTGGTTAGCGGGGCGCCGGAGGTAAAGTTTTTCCACTGGATATCGTATTGCGTATCCTTGTATTTGCCGTCGTGAGGCAAATACTTTTCAAGTAACTTCAATTCACGGATCAGTGTGCCCCCAGCGGCACAATTTATGGTGGTATCTTGAGTGCCGATAGCGATGCGGAGAATTTCGGCATGGACAGGACCGGCGAATATGATGCTTAACCCAAAACTGATCAGCCGCTGCAATTTCATATTTCTCCTCCAGAATTATTGACTTCAGTTCCGCAGCACAATGTTTCGCTACGTGGCGAGATACGAATGAAAGAGATTTAAGACTTCGTACTAGCGAAGCAGATACGGAATATCGACCGTCACCGCACCGGTGGGGCAATCCTTTTCACACGGCATGCAATACCAGCATTCGTCAAATTTCATATAAGCCTTTCCCTTGGTAAAATCGATCGCCAGCACGTCGAGAGGGCAGACATCTACGCATACAGTGCAACCTTTGTCCGCGATGCATAACTCTTCATCGATCCGTACGGGAAGACTGGCAGGAATAAAAGCGGTTGGCATAATCTTTCTCCTTAAATCGCGGCAGTGCGCGCTTCTGTTATTTTCTCGGCGGAAGCATTCTTTTGGATACGCATCCCCTGGTACGCAGCTTTCTCATGCTCGTCCAGATCGATGATGTAAGGCTCTATAGGGCGCTTAAAACACATCATCTTGTCGTTAATCTTTTTCAGTTGAACATGCACAAACCACTCGTGGTCGTCCCGATCGGGATAATCGATGCGGTTGTGATAAAGACCCCATCGGCTCTCGGTTCGATACAGCGATGCGCGCGCCGCCATTTCAGCGCAGTCGCGGATAGCATGCACCTCTAGTGCACGCATCAGTTCATGGGGATCACGCGCCCACAGCATGTCGAGATCCCCTCTAATTTCTTCGAATCGGGCCAGGCCAATTTCCATCTTGCGGGTAACTTTGGGAGGCTGCAGGTAGTCATTGACCATGCGCCGCAATTTGTATTCAACCTGCGATGGCGGCAGTCCATCACTCCGCAGCAAGGGTGCTCTCACTCTTGCGGATTCCACTTCCACTTGCATTTGGTCAACATCTGCAAGGGGTATGTGAGCGCAATAGCGGGCCGCGCTTTCGCCTGCGATTTTTCCGTAGACAAAGGCTCCCAGCATGTAATTATGCGGCACACATGCCAGATCCCCGGCGGCATACAATCCTGGAACCGTGGTTTCTCCATGTTCGTTGATCCAGACTCCTGATGCGGAATGGCCGCTGCATAGACCGATTTCCGAAATATGCATTTCAACCATTTGTTTGCGGTAATTGGTTCCACGCCCCTCATGAAAACGGCCACGACTCGGCCGCTCATTGGTATGCAGAATAGTTTCGATGGTGCTAATGGTTTCGTCCGCGAGATGGTTCAACTTTAAGAATACCGGTCCATCGCCCCCTTCCAGTTCACGATAGAACTCCATCATCATTTGTCCGCTCCAGTAATCGCATTCGATAAAGCGCTCACCTTTGCTGTTAGTGGTATAACCGCCCATCGGACCCGTGACATAAGCACAAGCGGGTCCGTTGTAATCCTTGATCAAAGGGTTTATCTGAAAGCATTCGATACCGCTCAGTTCTGCTCCGGCGTGATAGGCCATGCTGTACCCATCCCCTGCATTGGTCGGATTTTCATAAGTGCCGAACAGATAACCCGATGCAGGCAGACCCAGTCGCCCCGCCGCGCCGGTGCAAAGAATTACTGCTTTCGCGCGAATGATATGAAATATGCCGGTGCGGCAATCGAATGCCATTGCGCCGGCAACACGTCCGTCGGTTGCCATCAACAAACGCGTGGCCACCAAGCGATTAGTAATACCAACGCGGGTGCGCTTCAACCGCCTGTACAACACCCTTTTAATATCATGACCTTCCGGCATGGGCAGTACATACGTTCCCATGTGGTGCACTTTGCGCATTGCATAATCACCCGTCTCATCCTTTTCAAATTTCACTCCCCACCGATCCAGTTCTTCAATCATGGAAAAGCTGTTTTGAGCATAGGCCATTACAGTTTTCTGGTTAACGATCCCGTCATTAGCGATAGTGATTTCCTTCACGTACTGTTCCGGCGTCGCGTGGCCCGGGACCACCGCATTGTTCAAGCCATCCATACCCATAGAGATAGCGCCGCTACGCTTTACGTTAGCTTTTTCCAGCAGCAATACATGCAACCCCGGATTAGCTTCCTTGGCTTTGACTGCTGCCATGGGACCAGCTGTGCCGCCCCCGATGATTAATATGTCTACCGTGCGAGTTTCAGATTGCATGAATAGCCTGTTTTGAGATCAATGTATCCAGAGATTGCGCCTGAGGTAGGAGATGCTACCGCAGCGGATCGCTGCCCTAGTTCTGGGGCACGGCAGTTGCATCGCCCGCGCGCCGCGCGATTTGCAAGCGATATTGAAATGCGTCTCCGCGAAAATAAAGGTATTCAAAATCCAGCGGCTTACCCGCCGCGGTATGGGTAAGCCGTTCCATACGCAATACAGCGGAGCCTTCTTCTATCTTTAACTGGTGCGCCAAGTCATCGTCAGCCAACATCGCGTCAATCTGCAGGTCCGCATATCCCAATGCGATGCCAAAATCATTTTCCAACACCAGGAATATATCGCGCGTGGGAAGATCGAAACTACGCAAACGTTCGCCAATATCCTCCATAAGGTAGGTGACCTCCATTGATAGGGGTTCACGGTTGAGATAGCGTACGCGCCTGATTTCACTTACAGGTGTACCGGTTTCCAGCTTCAGTTTCTTTGCGACGATGGCCGAAGCAGGAACTGACTTATGGCTGATCACTTTGTTGTAAATCTCATAACCCATACGCAACATCGCTTCGGCAAATCCCTCCAGTTGCGTCAATTGCTGAAAAGCCTTGGGTTTGGCGACAAAGGTTCCTTTGCCGGGAATTCTAAAAATCAGTCCTTCATTTTGCAGGTCACTCAAAGCCTGTCGAACAGTAATTCGGCTTACATCGAATAAGGTGCTCATCTCACTCTCAGATGGCAATTTTTGGTGTGCCTTATATGTGCCTTCCAGGATCCGCTCTCTTAAGATATCTTTAATCTGCGTATATAGCGGAAGCGGGGATGGAACGAGGGTTAAAGAACTTATCAATGGTTTCACCTATTAATATAACTTGTCATTACAGGTAATACTGCGTTGCTATAGGTATAGTAGTGCCAGAGTAAATAGATTGAAACCAAGATAAAGTG
>JBDSSX010000341.1:0-4436 GCA_039928555.1 Nitrosospira sp.
CTGACCGCAACGTATAGATCAATGGGTTCACCATTCTTGTGCCGGCCTACGACTTCACGGCCCATGCCGATGTTATGCAGTCCCTCGACTTCAAGTGTGAGAATGTGGTCGAATTCGCAGCGGCCGCGTCCGGTCCGGAAATACCTCTCGACATAGCCATCGTGGGCGCTACGATGGGGTTCGGGCATGATCAGGGAAATATTCTGGCCGATCACTTCATCACGGGTGTAACCGAAGAGTTTTTCGATAACAGGGTTGACGGAGCGGATGATGCTTTTATCGTCGATAGTAATAATACAATCCATCATATGCTCGACGATGGAGCGCGTTTCTTCCTCCTTGCTGATCAGGGCCGCATTGACACGCTCCAGATCGGCGGTGCGCGCCGCGACTCTATTTTCCAGCTCCTGATTGAGTTGCCGCAGATTATTTTCAGCACCTTCCCTTTCCCGGTTGCTGGCATTCAGACGTTCCGTCATGGTATTGAAGGTACTGGCGAGTTGTCCGATCTCGTCCCATCCCGCCACCGGCACGCGCTGCTGCAAATTGCCCGCGGCAATGTGCTGGGCGCTGTGGCTGAGGTTCTTCAGCGTAGTGACGACACGCCGGCTGAATAAAATGGCACCCAGGATGGCGGCGAGAAGCGTCAGGCCGAGAATCAGAAAACTGAGAGTGCGCACCCGTTGCAGGAAAGCAAATACCTCGTCCGCATCCATCTTGACCTCGATGCCCCAGTTCATGCGAGGCAGGTACCGCCACGCCGCGACCACCTCCTTGCCGCGGTAATCCATTTTGAGGCCGCCCCCACGCTCGCCGTGCAGACCACTTTGGGCTGTTACCGCAAACGGCACGCTATTGAGGGGTATCTTGAGCTCCAGCGCCGCATCGGGTTCATGTTTCAGTGGCGCCATCACCAGCGCGGTACGCTCATTCAAAAGCCGGGTCAGCACGGTTTCGCCGCTCGCCCCCAGTCCCGCATTGTCCTGCACTACCTGGAACACACGTTCACTGTAGATCTGCAGCGCCAGTACGCCTTCAAATTGCCCCTGGTCCACGATGGGAAATGCCATGAAAGCCGCAATCCTGCCGTGTGATGGCGAATAATGTTCAAAATCCGAGACGCCACCTTGCAATGTATTCAGCGCTTGGCGAGTAACAATACCCAAGCCGCTGTTTCGATAGGGGCCGGTGATCAGGTTGGTGGCGAAATCGGCTTCATGCGCATCGGTATAGACTATTTCGCCCTTAGGCGAAATCAAAAACAGATCGTAGTAATCAGCCTCCTCAACGAAACGGCTGAAGTAGTCGCGGTATTGGGCATCCAATTGACGATAAGCCTCGGATTTCACTCCATTCCGGGCATATACTTGGGCGAGCTCGCGCATAGCCGTACGCGTGGTGCTGGCCGACTGTATCACTCTGGCATCAAGGAGACGCTCACGGAAATAGCTGTCAATCTGCTCCGCCTTCATATCGGCGATGGCTGAAACTTGTTGAATGGCCGTTTTCCGCATCTCGATTTCGAACGTGCGCAAGAGACTGTAACCAATTATCAGGATCGGCAGCAGAGAAACCGCCACGAACCAGACCGCGAAACGCTGCGTGAGCGACGTGAACTTCACGGTTTCACTCCGGCGGCGGGTTTGATCACCATTCGCGTCCTCGCGGCTCGCGCATCCCATCCCGCAGAGTCACCATCGCATCCCTCATTGCCAAACTCTGAGGCTTACTCAGAGATTCCGTAAGCAATTGATCCCACTCCCCCCGCGAACGATACGTGGGGAATGGCACCGGCTCAAGCGGTCGTCCGGAATCCCAAACGGTGGAGATTTGGCCATTGGTCAGGGTTTTACCGATACGCGCCACTTTCCATAAATGGCGCGTGACTTCGTCGACCGAAACCATTCCTTCGGGCGCGGGCAGGCTTTGACGCAGGATTGTGCGTTGCACTTGCGCCAAGTCGCCCGAACCCGCCTCAAGTGCCGAGTTAATCCACATCAACATGTTGATATAGGAAGCTTCCATCGGACTGTCAACCACCGCCTGCTGACCGTAGCGGTCCTGGAACCGGTTCACGAAAGCTTGATTCTCAGGCGATTGAATACTTTGAAAATAATTTCGCACGACATAGTGACCCGCCATCAACACTTTATCGTGTGCTGCCAGCCCCACCTCGGTAACACTGAACGACAACACCGGTATCTCATCCGGAACAATGCCGCTATTAGTAAGCGATTGAAAAAAAGGAGCATTATCAATACCGCTGATGGTATTCAATACCATATCGGGCTGCTGATCGAGAATATCCGCGGCCAGATCAGCCATATCGGTGTGACCCAAAGGCAGATAGTGCTCTCCTACCACTACTGCGCCGTGTGCGGCCAGCAAGTCCTTGATGAGAATATTCACCACACGCGAAAAAACGTAATCCGATCCCGCCAGATAGACCCGCTTGCCGCGCCTACCTCCTTTTTCGCGCTTGCTGTTCTTGCCAAGATTATCTAGCGCCCAATGCACTGCGGGCATAACCAGCTGGTTCGGTACAGCACCGCCGTAAAGGATATTGGGAGACTGCTCCATACCCTCATACCGCAGCGCGTAAAAGAGCAAATGGCGATGCTTTTCGACGATCGGCTTCACCGCCTTGCGACAGGCCGATGTCCAGCATCCGAAGAGAGCCTGCACGTGTTCCTCGGTAATCAGGCGCTCCGCCTGCTGGGCGCAATAAGCCGGATCGGACCGGCAATCCACCACCACAGCTTCGATCTTCCGTCCATTGATGCCACCCATCGCATTGGCCTCCTCAATGGCTAGTTGAAGTGCATCCACCAGAGGTTTTTCGCTCGGCGCCATGACACCCGACAGGGAGTGCAGCACACCTATCCTGATGCCCAGTTCCGCAGCCGAGTGGTGCCGCCATACCATGATACTGGCTACCAGCAGGGCCGCCAGAAGAATAAGAGGAGCGCGCATTTTATGGGTGGCCGTCAAACTTGATTTTCCCTGTGCGAAAAGAACTCATCATCCAGATAATCGGATAATCCCAATGCTACTATTCTTATCATAGACACAATGCTCACGTTACGGAACAAATCCTGCAAGAAATATCTTTCTCGACGATTTAACCGGGTCAGGGTTCGTTCAGAACCTTCAAGTGAGCAACCACGCTTCGTCCCAGCGCAGGCAGCTCATACCCTCCCTCCAGAGCCGATACAATCCGATTGTTAGCATATTCATGCGCGACCTCCATGATTCTTTCTGTCACCCATGTGTAATCGGCCTCCAACAGATTCAGCGAAGCAAGATCATCGTCTCGATGCGCGTCAAAGCCGGCGGAAATAAACAACATCTGCGGTTTGAATTTTTTGAGCGCCGGCAGCCAGAATTCACTCACCGCCGTACGGAACGTGTCGCCGTTGCTACCGGCTGCCAGCGGGATATTGACCATACGCCCGGAGCGTCCCGTAACACCGCTGTATGGATAGAATGGATGCTGAAAAGTGGAAACCATCATGACTCGTGGATCATCCCGAAAAACGTCCTCGGTACCATTGCCGTGATGCACGTCGAAATCCACTACTGCAACGCGGTCCAAAGCATGCACCTGAATCGCATGAGCGACTCCCACCGCAATATTGTTAATGAGGCAGAAACCCATCGCCCGGTCACGTTCCGCATGGTGACCCGGTGGGCGAACGCTGCAAAAAGCGTTCTCGGCATGCTTGCCGATCACCAGATCAGTCGCCAGAATCACCGCGCCCGCGGCACGATAAGCCGCCGCCAGGCTGTGCGGATTCATCGCCGTGTCCGGATCAAGATACGCGATTCCAGTGGAGGGCACCATGGCAATCAGTGAAGCGATATACTCCGGCGTGTGCACGCGTTTCAATTGTTCGAGTGTCGCCAATGGCGCAACGTGACGCTCCAGTCTGTCCATCAGACCGGAAGCAGTCAACTCATCCTCAATGGCCTTGAGCCGCGCTGGGCGTTCGGGGTGATATGGCCCCATATCGTGTAACAAACAATCGGGATGGGAAATAAAAGTGGTATGCATACCTGATCAAAAACCTCCTGCTCCAAAGAAGTGGCCGCAGTTCAAAATTGAAACCATTGTCCACTCCGTGATAACCTTTGCCTCACATTACTCAACTTACTGAGACCAAATCCGCTTTAACCCGGATGTTTCATAAATTCGCGTGATGATTGCGCCGGATTTTGTTTTGGAGGGAGATTTTGTGAAAGAGCGCGTAGTTATTCATACGCACGACTGAACAAAATTTCCATACGAAACAAGAGACCAGCGAGAACGCGCGTCAATTTATGAAACATTCGGGTTAACTTTAATAAATAAAAAAATCAGGCGTTCAATGTCTCTTTTTCGACAACTCTGGCTGGCCGTTATACTGGTCACCCTAACAAGTTTTGCAGGCAGCTTT
>JBDSSX010000342.1:0-1830 GCA_039928555.1 Nitrosospira sp.
AACCTGCTTATCCTCTCCGGAATCAGCGTACTCAGTTTTACGGCCGCCAAAGCGATCACCGTAGGCAAGGTTGAGAAAGCCACCGCGGCAGGCAATGTAGATTTGAAAGCCAGCGCCGATGCCCCCAAGGTTCTTGATCTTGTTACCGACGATGCCAATCGCACCGACCTTGGCGATTTTCAGATGGTGGCGATCACCATCCTGGCGGCGATTATTTATGCGATCTCCGCGGTCGAGTTTATGGACCACATCGAATTCCGCCGCGTGGTCACGATGCCGGATGTCGATGCAACGCTGCTTTCCATATTCGGCCTCGGCCAGGCGGCCTACCTAGGCAAGAAAGCGGCCGGGGATCAGTAGCTACCGTGACTTCTGATTAAGATGGAAGGGTTCCATTGATGCTATCTCCATGCTTATTTTTTAGCGCATTGTGTCCCATAGGGCGTGCGATCAGCGCCAGCCCAGGATTCCGCCGCCGGTGCGGTTGCTCGGATCTCCGCGGCCCGCTTCGTAGCGGTTTCGGCATTCTTCGGACGTCCTGCCCCCGAAAGGGCCAACGCATAATCGTCAAGCACGGCAACGTAGAAATCGGGCGCTTTTTTGGGGGCGATTTCGGGATCCAACTCGGCTAACACACTTTCAAAGTAAGCGACGGCTTCAGTGTATTTTTTTTGAGCCAGATTGAGACGCGCCAATTCCGTTAAGGAGAGATAAAATACTCCCCCGGATTTCTTGTCAAGGTCATGAGCAACCGTCAGCTCTTGCTCCGCTTCCTTAAAATGGCATGTCACACCGAGGGAACGGCCATATTCGTAATGGAGAACAGCCCTGAAGCGGGGACTGGTCTGGGCCAGATTGGTATCGGCGAATGAACGAGCGTAAATTTTACGCGCCGCATCCCAGTCACCTCTTTCCCGGGCGGCGGCAGCAGCCTGTATGTTGTCGGCCGCTGATTTTTCATCGACGGAAGCACAACCCGCCAAGCTGAGCAAGATAATGATGCCTGGAACCAATCGCTTCATGTATTTCTCCCTGATCTAACGACGCTGGATAAGAATAATCTGATTATTGCCGGTACGGGGACTTCTCCGCCCCTTTGCTAATTATATCAACATTAAATGCTAATCAAATTTAATCGCTATTTGCCGCGCCGGCACCGTGACGAGAGTAAGTATGCATGGAGCGATAAAATTCTGCCCCAGGGAGTACCTGTCGCGCGTATTCTATATATGTATCACACATCTCGGGTAGGATGGGTGGAGCGTAGCGCAACCCATCGTTCGACATATTCCTTCACGGATCTCCATTAATATATCATGGCGATTTCCGCAGCGCGCACTTGCCCATGTCCAACGTCAACCCCCCGCCCCCATAACCCCAGATAGCAGTGAAGTCACCGGCTTCTTTACCAGTGGTGTCACGGTTACTGTTGGGACGGATCGTCAAGGAAACAATTACCGGTTCATTGCCGGAATGCGCGGCTGGTTTCAATTTGCCGGTCGCGGTGAGGGTTCCGACAGCCGCATTTTTCAATACCGCCGCCGTTGCCGCATAGCAGTTTGTCCACAGGCACGCCGAGAGTTCGCTGGTTTTCATGTTGTAGGCGAATGACTCGGCGTGCTGGAAGCCACCGCTTATCTTTTCGCACCGGCCGCTTGCGCACTCATACTGGGTATCCGGTGTGCAATAGTATTCCTGGTGTTCCTGCGCAAAACCTATCGCCGGGCTCCATAACCATACAAATAACAGCACGAATACAAACGGAACAGCGGCCCCCCGGCCTAGCGCTACTACCATCAATCATGGTTCCGCGATGGTGAAACCCCATTC
>JBDSSX010000343.1:0-1876 GCA_039928555.1 Nitrosospira sp.
CCCTCTCTCATGAACTTAGAACACCGCTGAACGCAATTCTGGGATGGTCTCAACTTATTTTGAGCGGAAATATGAAGAAAGAGGACATTCACCGGGGTCTGGAAACCATCGAGCGAAATGCTCGCGCGCAAAACAAGCTCATTGAAGATCTTCTCGAAATGAGCAGCATAATCTCCGGAAAGGTAAGACTCGACATGCAGCAATTGGACGCTGCCAGTCTGGTCGAATCAGCGGTCGAGTCGGTGAATCCAACGGTACAAGCCAAGGGAATCGTTCTGCAAAAAAATATCGACCGGCGCACCGGCCCCGTCTCGGGCGACTCCAACCGGCTCCAGCAGATCTTCTGGAACCTCCTTTCCAACGCGATAAAATTCACGCCTAAAGGAGGAAAAATAGAAGTGGTGGTTGAGCAGATAGGCTCTTATCTCGAGATCAGGATCAACGATTCCGGCCTGGGCATTTCACCGGATTTTATGCCCTATGTTTTCGCTCGCTTCCGGCAAGCCGATGCTTCACTGACTCGACAGCATGGCGGTCTTGGTCTGGGCCTTGCCATCGTGAAGCAGTTAGTGGAGCTTCATGGTGGAACGGTTCGAGCGGAAAGCGCCGGGATGGGTAAAGGAGCATCATTTATCATAAACCTGCCGCTGGCAACCGCCAGTGATAAGCGGAAAAACGAGCCATCGCCGCTGACACGGGATTCCTTCGAAGGCGATCATTCCGTGCTCTCCGGAGTAAAAGTGCTAGTGATTGACGACGAACTGGACGCGCGCGAGCTTATCAAGCGAATACTCACCCACTATCAGGCCAGTGTGACCACCGCTGGGACCGCGGCGCAGGGACTGCTCCTGCTTTTACAGAGCGACAAACCGGATGTGATTATTAGCGACATTGGCATGCCGGAGAAGAATGGATATCAATTCATTCGGGAGGTGAGAAATCTTTCGAGGGAAAACGGCGGCGAGACACCGGCTATCGCACTTACGGCATTCGCCCGTCCAGAAGACAAAATCAGCGCGATAAACGCCGGTTATCAAGGCCACCTCACCAAGCCGGTGGAGCCACGGCAACTGATCGCCGTAATAAGCGGTCTGGTTGAACGGAAATGAAAGTCGCCACCGTTTGTATCCTGCAGACATAGGCTGATCGACAACCCGTTGATCCCGGCAATAGCGTATTCCCTGCTTTATGTTTATGTTAAATAAATAATTTGGGCGTAGTCCGTCAGGATCTCGCTAAAACCTTATACAAGCATATTCCACGATCGGCTTGATAGTCATTTCACGCCTTCGCCTTTTCCATCAGTATTGATCGCATTTCTCTCATCGTTCCCGTATTAATAACCCTTCCGTCATATCCTGCCGTATGAAAGCCGCGACATTCTCGGCGGCTCCATGAAGCCAAGATCGCTCTGATACTGGGTCTGCGGCAATTTGTCACACGTGGCATATTGTCACATGTGACAAATTACCACATGTGACAATATGCCACATTGATTTATTGATATGAATAATCAATACTCGACCGCATCGGTTTGGCTGATTAGCCTGGCCGATGCAGTGTTTGCTTCCCCGTTATCCAACAACATTAATCGAGAGGCTCTGTATGAAAAAATCACTCAAATACGTACTTTTCGTGGCCGGCGTGACTTCCCTGCCCGCGATGGCCCATGTCGGCTATACCGGCCGCAATTTCGGCACCTTTGACGACACTTACGCCATATCCACCCGCTCGGATCAGGCGGTGACGAGCAACTACGGCTGGAGCGACGGAACAGACGCCGACTACGGCGACGCGCATAAAACGCTCGCGTACCGGTTTACCTTGCTTAACCCCACCGACGTGACGCTCTCATTCCAGCAGGCAACTTCTCAAG
>JBDSSX010000344.1:0-4953 GCA_039928555.1 Nitrosospira sp.
AAATTCTGCGCAAAGTCAGAAAAATCCGAAAATAAAAAACCCCCGGTTAAAGGGGAATAAAACCGGGGGCAAACTACCTTAATAGGGATTAAGGTACCCGCTCAGGGAGGAAAAGCGGGAGACAATCAAACACCGTCTATTCATAAGATGGAAAATTTGCGTACAAGTTCCCAATATTTAAATTTTTATCTGATTTATTCTTTTTTCCTCAGGTCGATCATGTCAGCTTTTAGTCAGTTTCCACAGAAAAGGATGCGGCGTATGCGCCGCGACGAGTTTTCCCGCCGTCTGATGCGAGAGAATTATTTGCACTCGGATGATCTTATTTATCCGGTATTTGTACTGGATGGAAAGAAACGCGAAGAGACGGTAGCCTCAATGCCGGGAGTGGTGCGGCAAAGTCTGGATCTGCTCATGTATCGAGCGGAAAAGTGTCTGCAACTCGGTATACCAGCGATGGCTATCTTCCCCGTTATCGAGCCTGGTCTGAAGAGTCTGACCGCCGCCGAGGCCCTCAATCCAATGGGACTCGTACCCCGCATCGTAAGCGAGTTGAAGAAGCGCTTTCCAGAACTCGGTGTTATCACTGACGTAGCGCTTGACCCCTACACCAATCATGGTCAGGACGGGTTGATTGATCCCAATGGCTATGTAATGAACGAGGAAACGGTGGCGGTATTGGCGCAGCAGGCGTTGACACATGCCCAGGCCGGTGCGGACGTGGTCGCGCCATCGGACATGATGGACGGGCGCATCGGCGCGATTCGAGCGGCGCTTGAGAGCCAGAAGTGCATTCATACCCGCATTCTCGCTTACTCCGCGAAATATGCTTCCAGTTTCTATGGCCCGTTTCGCGATGCGGTGGGCTCGGCCGCCAATCTGGGTACAGGAAATAAATACACCTATCAGATGGACCCGGCCAATTCAGACGAGGCGTTATGGGAAGTGGGGCTGGATCTGGAAGAAGGTGCGGATATGGTGATGGTAAAACCCGGCCTGCCCTATCTCGATATTGTCCGGCGAGTCAAGGAACAGTTCGGCGTCCCCACTTTTGTCTACCAGGTGAGTGGAGAATACGCCATGCTCAAGGCCGCCGCGCAAAACGGCTGGTTGGATGAAAAAGCTTGCGTTCTGGAATCCATGCTGGCATTCAAGCGAGCGGGCGCGGACGGTATCCTGACGTATTATGCGCTGGATGTGGCGAGTTGGTTAAAGCAGAAAGAGTAGATGATGGGAAAAATATAGGCGATCGCAAGTTTGCCGCAATGCTCAGGCTTAGTGTGAGAGGAATTCTTTTATTACATCCTCCGCCGACTTAAGCGCTTCATCCACTTTATCATCCGCTTCGGGTGGCAGCTGCTCGTCCAGAAAATACTCCGTCATCGTGCCCCCAGCCGCTCTCAGGCCGGTTGCGGGATCGATTTTCGCTGTTGTAATGCCTGGCGGGGGTGTATAAGTTGCCATTGGAACGCCTTTTAACGCTTTGCCCATATAATTCATCCATATGGGCAGGGCGGCATGGCCCCCGGTTTCTTTATTTCCCAGCGGTCTGGGAGTATCGAAGCCAATCCAGGCAATTGCAACCAGATCGGCCTGATACCCACAAAACCACGCGTCGACGTGATTGTTGGTAGTGCCTGTTTTTCCGGCCAGGTCAGTGCGGTTCAACTGTTTTGCTTTGGTCGCGGTGCCTCGTTGGATCACATCCTGCATCATGCTGGTCATAAGAAACGCGTTGCGTGGATCGATGACCTGTTTCGCTTTTTCCGCCGCCAACGCCGGTTGCGATTGTTCCAGTATATTGCCTTTCACATCCTCGATGCGCTTAATGAAATAGGGAGACACGCGGAAACCGCCATTGGCGAATGCCGCGTACCCCACCGCCATTTGCATCGGTGTGACCGATCCGGCGCCCAATGCCATCGGCAAATAGGGAGGATGCTGTTTGGGATCGAAGCCAAAGCGGGCGACGTAATCCTGCGCATACTGGACGCCGATTGCCTGGAGAATACGAATCGACACCAGGTTCTTGGATTTGGCAAGCGCTTCACGCATGCGTAGTGGGCCCTCGAAATTGCCGTCGAAATTTCTCGGCTCCCAATCTTCGCTTCCTGTTTCCGCGGCGGTAAAAAAGAGCGGCGCATCATTGATGACGGTCGCGGGTGTAAAGCCCTTCTCGAGGGAGGCGGAATAAACGAAGGGTTTGAAACTGGAACCTGGCTGGCGCCAGGCCTGCGTGACGTGGTTGAATTGATTTCGATTGAAGTCAAATCCGCCCACCATGGCGCGAATCGCCCCATCTCGCGAATTTATTGAAACCAGCGAAGCTTCGACCTGCGGGAGTTGTACAATTTGCCATGCGCCCTTTTCATTCTTCCATATACGGATTAATGACCCTCGGCGGATATGCTGTTGATTGGAGCCAGCCTTGCTGACAAGAAATTTTTGTGCGAACTTGAGGCCATCCCCGGTAATTTCGATGATTTCACCGCCTCTGCGGTATGCCTTGACGAATTTTGGGTCGGCGGCCAGCGCCACGGCGGCATGAATATCACCGCTGTCGGGTACCTCCTGGAGCGCATCTTCCAGCGTTTCCTCCCGGTCGGAGTCGTTCCTGGTTAGATCAATAGCCGCCTCGGGGCCGCGATAGCCGTGACGCCTGTCATAATCCATCACGCCCTGACGCACCGCTTTATAGGCTGCCTCTTGATCCAGTTTTTTTACCGTCGTATAGACTCTGTAACCTTTGGTGTAGGCATCCTCCTGGTAACGTTCGTACACGGTCTGGCGCGCCATTTCCGCCACATAATCGGCGCGCATGGTGAATTCTTGTAATTCGCGCTTGACGTGCATCGGTTGCTTTTCCGCTTCCTTGAATTCCTGATTGGAAATATAGCCCAAGTCGTGCATGCGCCGGAGTACATAGAGTTGACGCGTTTTGGCGCGCTTGATGTTGACCACCGGGTTGAAGCGTGAGGGTGCTTTGGGAAGCCCCGCAAGCATAGCCGCCTCAGCAAGGCTGATATCATTCAGGGTTTTTCCAAAATAGACCTGTGCCGCCGCAGCGAAACCGTAGGCGCGTTGCCCGAGATAAATCTGGTTGAAATAAAGTTCAAGGATTTCATCCTTGCTTAAACTGTGTTCGATCTTGAATGCAAGTAATGCCTCGCTGAATTTCCGGGTTAGTGTTTTCTCCTTGGTCAGGAAAAAATTCCGCGCGACCTGCATCGTAATGGTACTGGCTCCCTGGCGTACACCGCCGGAAGCGAAATTGGAATAGGCTGCGCGCAGTATGCCAATGTAGTCCACCCCGCCATGTTGGTAGAACCGGTCGTCCTCGGCAGCCAGGATCGCCTGTTTCAGACGCTGTGGCGCCGTACTGATTTTAACCACCTGGCGGCGCTCTTCGCCAAATTCTCCGATCAGGAGACCTTCGTCGCTGTAGACGCGTAAGGGAATTTTTGGGCGGTAATCGGTTAACGCTTCAAGCGAGGGAAGTGTGGGGATGGTAACCAGCGCCGCGAAACCCACTAGTAGAACGCCAAGCAGACCCACCGCAAAGAATGCGGCAATCAGATAAACCCACCAGCGGGTTAGCATGTGGGCTGAAGGTTGAAGAGGAGCGTCAAAATGAACATCTGCAATTATAAGAAGCCGATTTCAATCCTGAATGCAAAAAAGTGGCGAGACTAACCCGGATGTTTCATAAATTCGCGTGATGATTGCGCAGAATTTTGTTTCGTATGGGGATTTTGTGAAAGAGTGGCGTAGTTATTCATACGTCCGACTGAACAAAATTTCCATACGAAACAAAAGACCAGCAAGGACGCGCGTCAATTTATGAAACATTCGGGCTAAGTATAAGGGTCGAAAGCGGCCAGCAGAATTGAAATCTTGTTTTCCGTTGTGTCCTATTCCTGACGCCGCCACAGTGAACGCTTGCAATTATAAAGTAATCGCGAAAAATAATATGTTACATATAGGTTCTGGCTGCTAAAAGTTTAGAATCCAGTCTATGTTGATTGCTTATGACGTCAGGGAAAACACGGTAGGGCTTTTAGTCAAGGCGACCAGTACGATATAAAGAAATACGACCTGCGCGGCGATCCACGCGGAAATTTTCGCTTTGCGGGTTTTTCCGAATCTCAACGCTATCATGCCGAGACCGATATAAAGCAGCAGGCCCACGACCTTGGCGCCGAGCCATGAGTTATTTACCGGGTCCTGGTCAATCATGACAGCCAGCGCAATGGCGCTGGTCAGCAGCACGGTATCCACGATGTGCGGCGTGATTTTTACCCAGCGCTGTTGCAGCGCGGCGGATCCCCGCATCATCCACATGCTTCGCAAGGAAAAAAGCAGGTAGCTGATCACAACGCTGGTGACATGAATCATTTTCAGCGCCACGTAACTCATATTATTCCCCGTGCAGCATCCAGCCGTGGCTACCCGCCACCGCTCCCGCCACAGCGACCAGACTCAAGCTCAGCATTACCCAATGCATGCGCCGCATCCGCGCGAAAGTCTTTCCCGCGTCATGCTCCGCCGTATTTTTAATCTGCCGCCGCAGCACAAAGGGTTCCACCACAAATAGCATCAAGGTAAAGAGTAGCCACACCAGGACCATGGCGTGCATCCACCAGAAGCGTAGTTCCGCAAAACGGCTCCATGCATTGAGTATATGCACCATGTAGAAGCCGCTCAAGCCGACGAGTAGCGTGGTGAAGCGCGCCTGAGGCGCGAAGCGGCTTTCGATACGGCTGAAAAACTCCGTTCGCTCGGAGGCCGATCTCATTTGTGCCATGGCGGGAATCAGTACGGTGGTGACCATCGCCACACCTCCGATCCACAACACCACACCCAGCACATGGAGCACTCTGGCAAATGCGAATTCATCCATAACAGGTAACCTCCCGACGTAGCTCGTTTGTTCCGCGTATCGTGGTTACAATG
>JBDSSX010000345.1:0-14277 GCA_039928555.1 Nitrosospira sp.
GACAGGATCGCAAGACTGTCAAACAAATGACGGATCAATATTGTTTCCGGTTCGCGCATCGCCGTGAGATTATGCACCCGGTTCCACTTTCTGATTAACGCAAGATACTGCAACAAGTGGATTTGAGCATCATCCGGGAGCGCCAACCCTAATACCGCGATTCCATCAGCGAGCCGCGCCGCCAGATTCATGCGCTTTTCTTTTTATTCTGACTGGAGAAACCACGTCTCACGTGTACCAGCAATAACGAAATCGCCGCGGGTGTTATGCCGGAAATCCGCGCCGCCTGTCCCGCAGTTTCCGGTTTGTGTTGATTTAATTTTTGCTGTGCCTCGCTGGAAAGGCCGCGTACCGTGGCATAATCGAGATCCTGCGGTAAACGAATTTCCTCGTAGTGCGCATTGCGCGCCACTTCGTCCTTCTGGCGCTCAATGTAACCGTGATACCTGGCCTGGATTTCAACTTGCTCCGCCACCATTGGATCACCGACCGCCTCACCCGCTCCAGGCAAGGACATGAGACTTGCATAGGACACATCGGGACGGCGCAGCAATTCATTCAACGAATAATCACGCTCGATGGTTTTTCCCAGTACCCGCAGCATATCCGCCTCTGGCAGGGTATTCGAATTCGGGCCCAGCCAGGTGGCTTTCAATCTGTCTTGCTCGCGAACAATGGCTTCTCGTTTGGTATCGAATGCGGACCAACGCGCGTCATCCACCACGCCGAGCCTACGCCCCATTTCGGTCAGGCGCAAATCCGCATTGTCTTCACGCAGCTGCAAACGATATTCGGCGCGACTGGTGAACATGCGATAAGGTTCGGTAACGCCACGAGTGATAAGGTCATCCACCAGGACACCAAGATAAGCTTCATCGCGCCGCGGACACCATGCATCCCGATCCAGCGTTTTGAGCGCCGCATTGATACCCGCCAGCAAGCCTTGCGCGGCAGCCTCTTCGTAACCGGTGGTGCCATTGATCTGTCCGGCGAAAAACAGCCCCTCGATTACCTTGGTTTCAAGCGAGCTTTTTAATCCACGCGGATCAAAATAATCGTATTCGATAGCATATCCGGGGCGCGTGATATGGGCTTTTTCCATTCCCTTGATAGAACGCACCAATTCAATCTGCAGGTCAAATGGCAAACTGGTTGATATCCCGTTAGGATATATCTCGTGAGTGCCGAGACCTTCCGGTTCCAGAAAGATTTGATGTGACTCCTTGGAGGAAAATCGCACCACTTTATCCTCGATGGAAGGGCAATAACGGGGCCCCACACCTTCGATAACACCTGTGAACAACGGCGAACGGTCCAGGCCGCCACGAATAATGTCATGGGTGCGACTATTCGTATGCGTGATCCAGCACGGCAATTGACACGGATGCTGAGCGGCGCTGCCCATAAACGAAAAAACCGGCGCGGGAGTATCGCTGAGTTGTTCAGTCATTACCGAATAATCAATGGTGCGTCCATCTATGCGCGGAGGTGTGCCGGTCTTTAACCGTCCGGCTGGCAGCTTCATCTCGCGCAAGCGGATAGCAAGGCTGATGGACGGTGGATCGCCGGCCCTGCCCGCCTGAAAATTAGTTGATCCGACATGTGCCAACCCGCCGAGAAACGTGCCGGCGGTCAACACCACGGCCCGTGCAGAAAATGTTATCCCTAACTGTGTAACCACCCCGGTAATCCGGTCATCCTCAAACGTGAGGTCATCCACCGCTTGCTGAAACAGCCAAAGGTTAGGCTGGTTTTCCAGGCGCCGCCGAATCGCCTGACGATAGAGCGCGCGATCAGCCTGAACACGCGTTGCGCGAACCGCCGGCCCCTTGCTTGAATTGAGTATGCGAAACTGGATGCCGGCCTCGTCGGCGGCTGCCGCCATCGCGCCGCCCAATGCGTCCACCTCCTTAACCAGATGTCCCTTGCCGATGCCTCCTATCGAGGGATTGCATGACATCTGCCCCAGCGTTTCGATATTATGCGAAAGCAGCAGTGTTTTTTGCCCCATGCGCGCAGCCGCAAGCGCCGCCTCGGTGCCCGCATGCCCGCCGCCCACCACGATTACATCGAAATTTTCAGAAGAAATCATTTGAAATTGCTGCTTGTTGCCGCTATCACTACGTGAGTGGCGGCCTGAGGGAAAAAAGCATTCTACGGCAAAATAGAAGGTTGTGTAAGAGCATGTCCTTCCGCCATATCAGAAAAATGCCGAGCGCTTTTCCTATAATCAGGCTCGGCAACGGCGTAATGTTTCACGTGAAACAACGCAGCAAATGCAGCATGCGGCTTGCGTGTCACCAAACCAGCGGGACAGAAGCTATTTACCAATGCAAAAGCGGGAAAATATTTCACCCAGCAAGTCATCCGCACCGAATTCTCCGGTGATGGACGACAGGGCACGCTGCGCAACCCGTAGCTCTTCGGCCAGCAAATCCAGTTGAATCCCTTGCCTCGCCAGCTCCGCCGCGTTCCGCAGATATCCCCTGGCTTCTGTCAGCGCCTCCAGGTGGCGGTGACGCGCCATGAATATGCCTTCCCCCAGCGAATGCGGCTGCCAACCGGCTATTTCCAGCAACTTCCGGCGAAGCAAATCGATCCCCGCTCCGGTCTTAGCCGAAAGATAAATCGCTGGCCCGCCTTCACTATCTTCGATTTGCGGAACCCCATCCAACAAATCTATCTTGTTATATATACGGACTACCGGCAATTTAGCGGGAAGACTGTCGACTATTTCCCGATCTGCTAACGCCGCCTCCAAACAACTGTCTATCAGCAACAATGCCAGATTGGCTTTCTCGATCGCAGAACGCGTACGGGCAATGCCTATTTTTTCAACTGGGTCATCCGTTTCCCGCAGCCCGGCTGTATCGATTAAATGAAGTGGAACGCCCTCAATCTCAATCGTTTGGTAAATGGCATCGCGCGTGGTGCCAGGTATTTCAGTAACAATAGCCGCGTCCTTTCCAGCCAATTGGTTCATCAAACTGGATTTGCCGACATTGGGTTGCCCAATCAGAACGACATTTACGCCTTCACGCAACAAGCTGCCTCGCCTGGCCGACGTAAGCACATCTTCCAGTCGTGACTGAATGGTTTTTAGCTTGCCATAAACGTTTGCCTGTTGCAGGACAACCGTTTCTTCCTCCGGAAAATCCAGCGTTACCTCGACCAGCATGCGCAGGTCAATAAGCGCTTGTACCAGGATATGTATGGCTGTAGAAAACTCCCCTTGCAGCGAGCGCATGGCACAACGCGCTGCCTCGCTGGTACTGGCATCGATAACGTCGGCAACGCTTTCCGCCTGCGCGAGATCCAGCTTGCCATTAAGAAAAGCGCGCAAAGTAAACTCCCCCGGTCGCGCTAGCCTGGCACCTGCGGAAAGACAACGGGACAACAATAAATTCATTACCGCCGGACCGCCGTGACCCTGCAATTCCAGAACATCTTCACCAGTATACGAATGTGGGGAGGGAAAATAAAGCGCAATGCCCTGATCTATGGCCGCGCCATTTTCATCGAGAAATTTGCTGAGAGTGGCATGACGCGGCTTCGGAACACACCCGATGACCCTTAGTGCCAGAGATTGCAGGCTTTTACCGGAAACCCGCACGACACCGATCCCACCGCGTCCGGGCGGGGTAGCGTTGGCGGCAATGATGTCCGTACTTCCCATTCAGGCAAATCGCACCGAGAAGAGGTCCGTCACACGCAAGTATCTGGACGGTTAGCGGTTCAACGTTGGATGAATTGCTGTGTTTCCGGCCGATTCACTTCTTCTTGACTGCGGGTATATTATTGGACTTGGCAGCGGCACGTTCAATCATGCGCGTGATTTGCCATTGCTGCGCGATGGAAAGCACGTTATTCACCAACGAGTACAGTACCAGTCCGGCGGGAAAGAAGAAAAAGAAGACGCTGAAAGCAAAGGGCATGATCTGCATCACCTTGGCTTGAATCGGGTCCGTAGCTTGAGGGCTGAGCTTTGATTGGACAAACATGGAAATTCCCATGATGACGGGTAGCACATAATAGGGATCAGGCGACGACATATCTTCTATCCACAGCGCAAACGGTGCGTAACGCAGCTCCACGCTGGCAAGCAATACCCAGTAAAGCGAGATAAACACCGGAATCTGAACCAGAATGGGCAAGCAACCTCCCATCGGATTGATTTTTTCCGTCTTGTAAAAGTCCATCATCGCCTGGTGCATACGCTGGCGGTCGTTTCCGTGCTGTTCGCGCAAGCGCTGCAACTTGGGCGTCACAACCCGCAATTTCGCCATCGATCGATAACCTGCCGCGGACAAGGGAAAGAATGCCAATTTGACCGACATGGTCAGAAGAATAATTGCAACGCCCCAGTTTCCGGTCCATGAATGATAAAATGACAATAACCAGAAAAGAGGCGCTCCAATAACGGTCAACCAGCCATAATCCACCGCAAGATCCAGTCCTGGTGCGACAGCCGCGAGCTTGCTCTGTTCCTCGGGACCTGCATAAAGGGGTACGGTAATGGTCGCAGTATTCCCAGGTTCAATCTGCCCCACAGGCACAATCACCCCAGCGGTATATTCGTTTTCACCCAAGCGCTTCGCATAATATTCGCGCGGCGACTTGTCTTTTGGCAGCCACGCGGTGAGAAAGTAATGCTGGAGCATTGCGATCCAGCCGTTATCGGCGTTTTTAGGGTAACTTGCGTTGCCTTTATCGAGAGCCGAAAACTCGATCTTCTTGAATTTCTCCTCCTCGGTGTAAAGCGCCGCACCAGTATAAGTCGGAATCATGAAAACCGACCCAACGGGCGGTTTGCTGTCGCGCAGCATCTGGAAGTACGAGAACGGCTGAATCGCCGCTGTTCCCTGATTGGCAACTTCAAAACTCACGTCGATGAGATAGCTACCGCGATGAAACGTATAAATCTTGGTTACCCGCACTCCGTCCGTCTCGGGCGCCACGAGCCGCACCTCGATTTTGTCCTGGCCTCCCGCCAAGTTATAGGTGTGTGCCTCCACCGTATAACGCGTCTTATGACTGGGTAAACCCTCTCCAATCAGCCCTGATTGCGCCACATAAATGTGGTCATATTGGCTTTGCAACAATGCAATAGGCTTGTTCTTATCTTCCTTATCCGGATGATCCAATAGCTCTAGCCGGCGTAAATCACCCCCAGCGGTATCGATTTCCGCTACCACCAGGTCGGTCTTGACCACGATTTTTTCCCCCGACTCCAGTTTGCCGGAAGCTCTCACCGGGTCGGCGCTATCCGCAGAGGGCTCACTCTTGCCGGGCTGTGTCGAAACAAGTTTCTCCCCCGGAACCGGAGTGTCTTCCTGACGGCGGATAGATGACTCGCCCGCCGGTCCCTGGGTTGCAACCGCTGCCGGGGAGGGCGGATTCTGTTCTTTCTGCCATGCGTCCCAGAGGAACAACATGGAGGTGGAGAAAATCAGGAAAAGTACAAGTTTTTGTGTGTCCATCTTGCTTCGCAATTTTATTTTTTTATGATACGCATAAACTGTACCGGAAATAATTCAGGCCAGACAAATTCTTATGGAACCGGGTCATATCCGCCGCGACCCCAAGGATTGCACCGCAATATTCTCCATACGCTGAGGCGTATCCCGCGCAGCAATCCATGCCTGGCCAGCGCCTCACATGCGTAGTGTGAACAAGATGGGCTGAAGCGGCACGACGGCCCAAGGAACGGACTCAGGCAATATTGATAGAGCTTGATAAAGCCAATAATTATCCGCGACATCGCTGTAATTGAATCATCAGCATTTCCGCTTCCCCCGTCATCCGCACAACATTGCTTTGGGAAACCCGGCAACGCAAACGTACCACCAGATCCAGCCCAGCCAATTCTCGCTGCCGTGTGCGAAATATCTCCCGCAGCAGACGTTTTACCCTATTGCGGTTTACCGCCAGCCGCTCGATCTTACCGGCGATTATCAATCCCAATCGTGAATATACAAGATTATTGGGCTTAGCAAAAACTTGAAGAAATTCGCTGCTGGCTGAACATCTAAATCGGATTACCGAGGTGAATTCTTCCGCCTGGTGCAGCCGGTGATTTTTCGGAAAACGAATAATACAGCTCCTCGACAATGGATTTCTGCAATTGGCTAAATCTATACTCCCAAACGGACACGTCCCTTGGCACGGCGAGCCCGGATAACAGCTGCGCCACCAGGGGTTTTCATGCGAACCCGAAAACCATGTGTTCGCTTTCTCCGAGTTACGGACGGTTGGTAAGTACGTTTCATTGTTTCCCCTTTTCCCTTGAGACTGATAAGTAAAACCTCGCATTACAACTCTTTGCAGAGGTGGGTGTCAACCTATATTTTTTCCCGGCCCTGTGGATAACTGGGTGGGAAGCGTCTAGAATAAGATACCCAACGCCGCTCCCGAATTCCGTTTTTTCCCCGTTTACGCACTTTTAGATCATTCCGGCAATGCACAATTTTTGGCTTTCCTGTCTCGGATATTTTGAAAAAGAATTGAGTGCCCAGCAATTCAATACCTGGATTAAACCACTCCACCTGGACTTGTCACATAGTGCCGACGAACCGATCCTCGTCGCTCCCAACCGGTTTGTCATGCAATGGATCAAAGACCATTTTCTATCGCGTATCGAACAAATGGCCGAAAAGCATTTTTCGCGCAGCATACATTTTCAATTAAAACTCGCTAATCAGGATTCCACGAAGGAAACCGCTCCAGCGGCGAATAACACTGTGGTTACGCCAATAGTCACGCCAATCCCGACTGCTTTTGACGCGCCCGTGCGTTTAACTCCAAAAACCTCAAAGGAAAAAAATCCGAGCCGCCTCAATCCTTCTTTCACCTTCAATAGTTTCGTCACGGGAAAAGCCAATCAACTGGCTCGCGCCGGCGCTATCCAGGTTGCAGAACGCCCGGGTGTCGCATACAACCCATTTTTTATCTACGGCGGCGTGGGTTTGGGAAAAACCCATCTTATTCAAGCTATCGGTAATGCCGTGCTGGAGCACAACAGCACCGCCAAGGTTAGATACATTCACGCGGAACAATACGTTTCTGATGTAGTAAGGGCGTACCAACATAAAGCATTCGATGACTTCAAGCGGTACTATCATTCCCTGGATCTCCTGCTGATAGACGACATTCAGTTTTTTGGCGGCAAGAACCGGACACAGGAAGAATTTTTTTATGCCTTTAACGCTCTAATCGAGGCACATAAACAAGTCATTATCACTTGTGATTCTTACCCGAAGGAAATCTCCGGTATGGAAGAACGGTTAATTTCCCGCTTTGGCTGGGGCTTGACCGTAGCGGTTGAACCCCCAGAACTGGAAATGCGCGTTGCCATCCTGCTTAAAAAGGCACTGATGGAAAAAATCGTTCTGGACGAAAACGTCGCCTTTTTCATAGCCAAACATATTCGATCCAATGTACGTGAACTGGAGGGTGCGTTGAAGCGGGTGCTTGCTTATTCCCGCTTCACGGGTCATTCGTTATCACTGGATTTGGCGCGGGAGGCGCTAAAAGATTTGCTGGCGGTGCAAAATCGTCAGATCTCCATCGAAAATATCCAAAAAACCGTGGCGGACTACTATAAAATCAAGGTTGCCGAAATGTATTCCAAAAAACGTTCGCGCATCGTTGCAAGACCCCGGCAAATGGCAATGGCCATATCCAAAGAACTCACTCCTCTGAGTTTGCCAGACATCGGTGAAGCTTTTGGAGGCAGAGATCATACGACGGTACTGCACGGTTATCGGAAAATTGCCGAGTTACGGGCTTCTGATCCATCGATTAACCGGGACTTCAATACCTTATTGCATATTCTTCGCGGCTGAATAACAACAGAACAAAAACAGTATGATTTGTGGATAACTTGCCGTTTGTGCCGGACTCTAATTTGTATCCACAAACCATCCACAGGCAATACTTCTTCGATACAGGTAAAAATTAATGAGTAACTCATTAATACTATATGTATTTTATTATTTATACCGGACTTGCCCAACCTTTATTAACGATTATCTGGATTTTAAATAAATGAAACTGATACAAGCTGATAAGGATATTTTGCTTAAACCGTTGCAAACGGTTACCGGAATTGTCGAGCGTCGCCACACCTTGCCCATACTTTCAAACGTACTTATCGAACGGAAGAATGACGAAATTTCATTCATCGCGACGGATCTGGAAATCCAGATAACGACTTCCACGCAGGATAGCAATACGGTAACTGAAGGGTATTCAGTTACCGTAGCGGCAAAAAAGCTTCAAGACATATTGCGCGCACTGCCTGATAAAACCGAGGTAACGCTGGAAACCACTGAAAACCGGCTCCAGGGGAAAGCTGGAAAAAGCCGTTTTAGTTTACAAACGCTTCCTGTGGAAGATTTTCCAAAATTTCCTGAAAACACGGAATCCCAGGCAAAAATAACGGTAAAACAAAACGAACTGAAACACCTTTTATTCCTGGTGCAATACGCCATGGCACAGCAGGACATTCGCTATTACCTGAACGGCCTGCTTCTGCTGATGGAGGAAAATCATCTGAAAGCCGTTGCCACCGATGGTCACCGCCTGGCGTTCGGCCTGCTCATGCTGGAAACGCCGCAGGAGAAAAGAGAAGTCATTTTGCCCCGCAAGGTGGTACTTGAGCTGGCAAAGCAATTAAATGACAGCGACGAGCCGATTACGTTGGAAGTTCTACAAAATCAGGTACGTTTTACTTTTTCAAATATCGTACTGATATCCAAAATCGTGGACGGCAAGTTTCCTGATTACAATCGTGTGATCCCGGTTGACCATCAAAAACAGTTTGATGTAAATCGTCTATTGCTTTTGCAAACGCTCCAGCGTGCTTCAATCCTTTCAAACGAAAAATTCCGTGGTGTCCGACTGATTTTGACAACGGGTAATCTCCGTATCGTTTGCAACAACGCGGAACAAGAAGAAGCGGAGGAGGAACTGGAAGTCCAGTATGATGGCGAAGCGCTCGATATAGGTTTCAATGTGACCTACCTGCTGGACGTGTTGAACAATCTGACCAACGAAACAGTGCGGTGTTCTTTCGGCGACGCAAACAGCAGCGCGCTTATCACGATCCCCGAAAATGATGATTTCAAGTATGTTGTGATGCCGATGAGAATATAAACAAGCATCGGAATATAATAGGTAATTCCTGATAGTATCTCATTCCGGCAAAGCAGTGTCCGCGAGTAAATCATGATTTCCGACAAATCCCAGTTTCACGTGAAACCACAGTAGCCAGGCAATGAACGAAAAAGACCGCTCCAGACAGAAAAAGATGGAAGATTCAGCCGATTACGGTTCAGACAGCATAAAAATCCTGAAAGGACTCGATGCGGTACGCAAACGTCCCGGCATGTATATCGGAGACACCAGCGATGGCACAGGTTTGCACCATATGGTATTCGAGGTGGTGGATAACGCTATTGACGAAGCGCTGGCCGGCCACTGTGACGAAATCTCCGTAATCATTCACCCGGACAATTCAGTATCGGTACAGGACAATGGCCGGGGCATTCCCACCGGCATCAAGTACGACGACGAAATGAAGCGTTCCGCCGCGGAAATTGTCATGACCGAGCTTCACGCGGGCGGCAAGTTTGATGACAATTCCTATAAAGTGTCAGGCGGCCTGCATGGGGTTGGCGTGTCAGTAGTCAATGCCTTGTCGGAATGGCTGCGGCTGACCATCCGGCGCGATGGGCTGACCCATCAGATCGAGTTCCGCATGGGTGTTCCCGTCGCATCGCTGGCGGTCACCGGCAAGACCGAGCGGCGCGGCACTGAAGTACATTTCCTGGCCAGCAAGGAAATTTTCGGCGACATTGAATATCACTACGACATATTCGCAAAGCGCTTGCGTGAGCTTTCCTTTCTTAATAATGGCGTAAAGATTCATCTGGTCGATCAACGCAATGCCAAGGAAGAAAATTTTGCCTTTAGCGGCGGGGTGAAAAGCTTTGTCGAATACATTAACCGTGCTAAATCAGTGCTTCACCCGAACATTTTTTACGCTATCGGAGAAAAAGACGGCATCGTGGTAGAAGTCTCGATGCAGTGGAACGACAGCTATTCCGAACAGGTTTTGTGCTTTACCAACAACATACCGCAAAAGGACGGCGGAACCCATCTCACCGGTTTGCGCGCCGCCATGACGCGTACGCTTAATAACTATATTGAAAAAAATGAGCTGGCAAAAAAAGCCAAAATTGAACCTTCCGGGGACGATATGCGGGAAGGTTTATCCTGCATTTTATCGGTGAAATTATTCGAACCCAAGTTTTCCTCGCAAACCAAGGAGAAGCTCGTATCCTCGGAAGTGCGTCCGGCGGTAGAGGAGATCGTGGCATTAAAGCTGGCGGAATTCCTGTTGGAACGTCCGCTCGACGCTAAAACTATCTGCGGCAAGATCATTGATGCGGCAAGGGCACGCGAAGCCGCGCGAAAAGCACGCGAACTGACGCGGCGCAAGGGCGTGCTGGACGGCATGGGATTACCTGGCAAACTTGCCGACTGCCAGGAAAAAGATCCTGCGCTATGTGAACTTTATCTGGTTGAGGGCGATTCAGCAGGCGGCTCCGCCAAACAGGGGCGCGATCGTAAATTTCAGGCAATCATGCCATTGAAGGGAAAAATCCTGAATGTCGAAAAAGCCCGTTTCGATAAGCTCATTTCATCGCAGGAAATTATCTCCCTCATTACCGCGCTCGGAACCGGCATCGGTAAGGATGAATACAACCCTGACAAGTTACGCTACCATCGTATCATTATCATGACGGATGCGGACGTGGACGGCTCGCACATTCGCACTTTGCTACTCACATTCTTTTACCGGCAAATGCCGGAGTTGATCGAACGCGGTCATATCTACATCGCACAGCCGCCGCTCTACAAGGTTAAGCACGGCAAACAGGAACGCTACGTCAAGGACGACCACGAACTCAAACAATACCTGTTGGGGTTGGCGCTGGCCGATGCGGAGTTGCATACTCATGAAGCCAAACCTCCGCTCACCGGAGAGACACTGGAAAACATCGCCAATGAATACCTGCTGGCCGAAGCTGTCATTGAGCGCATGAGCCGTCTCATCGACAGCGAAGTGATGCATGCCTTATTCCGTCATCCAGACATAGATTTGAGCAGTGAAGGTCACGCTGCCGAAAGTGCCGCTAGCCTTGCGGCACATGTAGCCACGGTACAAATAACACCGGAGTATGACATCGCCGCCGAAGAGTACCGGCTGAAGATCTCCCGCATGCATCACGGCAATGTCCGCGCCAGTTACCTCGATCAGGATTTTCTCCAAAGTGGCGATTACGCTCAAATCAAGCAAACCGCTCAGGTACTCGAAGGCTTGATGGGACCTGCGGCGTATGTCAAGCGTGGCGAGCAGAAACAACTTGTCAGCGACTTCAAACAGGCGCTCGACTGGTTGTTGCAGGAAGTAAAAAAAGGCATTGGTACGCAACGCTACAAAGGCTTGGGCGAAATGAATCCAATACAGCTATGGGAAACCACCATGGACCCCAAGAGCCGCCGGCTGTTGCGTGCCCAGATTGAAGACAGTATCGCCGCTGACGAGATTTTTACCACGCTAATGGGAGATGTGGTTGAGCCTCGCCGCGCGTTCATTGAGAGCAATGCGTTGGGGGTTAGAAATCTCGATGTGTAGCCGGTACATATTAGAGAGCCTCTGAAGAAAATCCCAGGGCTACCTGGAGAGCTTATTCAGAGGCGTCTTAGCCTGTCGAGTCATCCATGGCGAGGCATCTGCTGACTAATTCCCCGAAAATCGTATAGTCACTGGCGGAATGCTTTAATTTCACTTCAAAGTCAGTCGGAACTTCACGGACGACTGATGGGTACTGAAACCCCGTCATTTGTATCGCGCTGCGCGCCCCGCTGATGATGATAGAATGCACAATTTCTTTACTCTTATTCACAGGATAAACCGCCATGTTGTCCCCGAAACTGACCCTGGAAAGTGTTGACCCCGAAGTATGGCAAGCGATGAAGGGCGAAGTACGGCGCCAGGAAGAATATATCGAGTTGATTGCTTCGGAAAATTACGCCAGCCCGGCGGTAATGCAGGCACAGGGGTCGGTACTCACCAACAAATATGCCGAGGGCTATCCCGGCAAGCGCTATTATGGCGGTTGCGAGTACGTCGATATCGTGGAGCAACTTGCGATCGATCGGCTGAAAGCGCTGTTCGATGCCGAGTATGTCAATGTCCAGCCGCATTCCGGCTCGCAGGCCAATGCCGCGGTGTATTTAACCGCCCTGAAACCCGGCGATACGCTTCTTGGCATGTCACTCGCCGATGGCGGCCATCTGACTCACGGGGCTTCGGTCAACCTCAGCGGCAAAATTTTCAACGCGATTTCCTACGGGCTTAAACCGGAAACGGAAGAGCTCGATTACGATCAGGTGGCGCGCCTGGCGCGCGAACACAAACCTAAAATGATCGTCGCCGGCGCTTCCGCTTACGCTCTCGTAATAGATTGGAAACGTTTTCGCAAGATTGCGGATGAAGTGGGCGCCTATTTGTTTGTTGACATGGCGCATTACGCCGGCCTGGTGGCCGCGGGATTTTATCCCAATCCAGTCGGTATCGCCGATTTTGTCACAAGCACCACGCACAAGACATTACGCGGGCCGCGGGGCGGCATAATCATGGCTAAACCGGAGCACGAAAAGGCGCTCAATTCGGCAATTTTCCCCCAAACTCAAGGGGGGCCGCTGATGCATGTAATCGCCGCCAAGGCAGTGGCTTTCAAAGAGGCCGCCACCAAAGAGTTCAAGGACTATCAGGAACAGGTGATCGACAACGCCCGCGTGATGGCAAAGGTATTGCAGGAACGTGGTCTGCGCATTGTCTCCGGGCGCACCGACTGTCATATGTTTCTGGTGGATCTTCGGGCCAAGAATCTTACCGGCAAGCAGGCCGCGGAATCTCTGGAAATGGCGCACATAACGGTCAACAAGAACGCCATACCCAACGACCCGCAGAAACCATTCATCACCAGCGGTATTCGTATCGGCTCCCCGGCGATGACCACACGAGGTTTCAGGGAAATCCAAGCGGAACAATTGGCGAATCTGATTGCCGATGTGCTGGATGCCCCAACCGACATAGCGGTCCTTTCGCATGTGGCGCACGAAGCAAAAGCGCTGTGCGCGAAATTCCCGGTTTATAACGGTTAGAATGAAATGCCCCTTCTGCAATGCGGATGATACCGGCGTAATCGATTCCCGCGTCAGCGAGGAAGGTAACAGAATACGCCGCCGCCGTCGTTGCCTCACGTGCGACAAGCGCTTTACTACTTATGAAACGGTGGAATTGCGCTTGCCTCAGGTGGTAAAACAGGATGGCAATCGCTCCGAGTTCAATCGCGAAAAGCTGCTTACGGGCTTTATGCGCGCACTGCACAAGCGTCCGGTTCCCACCGAGTATGTGGATGCGGCGATGGATCGTATTGTGCAAAAGCTTCTGAGCTTGGGAGAGCGCGAGATACCTTCGCGCAAGATCGGTGAAATGGTGATGCAGGAACTCTACAAACTGGACAAGGTGGCCTATATCCGCTTTGCTTCGGTTTACAGAAGTTTTCAGGACGCTGACGATTTCCATAGTGCGATCAAGGAGGTACAGAGGCCGCAGCAAAAAAGAGAAATAAAAAAACCTTGAATTGCAAACCTCGGTTCCCGTGAGTGTTTTTCGCTGGAACACTGCAGTAAGCAATACGCGGTAAGCACACACCCGTCGTAAAAATCCGTTTGCAACTTTGGAGTTGCGAAACCCCCTATGTTCTCGTCAGTCGATCACGCCTATATGTCCCAAGCGCTTCAGCTTGCCGAAAAGGGATTGTATGGGACAAGCCCAAACCCCCGCGTGGGTTGCGTGATTGTGCGCGATGGTCACGTGGTAGGCAGCGGCTGGCACGAACGTGCTGGCCGGCCTCACGCCGAGATAAATGCCCTTAATACCGCCGGGGCAGCCGCGTGGAACGCGACCGCTTATGTCACGCTGGAACCGTGCAGTCATCATGGACGCACACCACCCTGCGCCGAAGCACTAATCAAAGCGGGCGTCGCTAAACTGGTAGCCGCCATGGCAGACCCGAATCCCCTGGTGGCGGGTGGCGGCTTCGCGTTACTGAAGCAGGCTGGAATAGAAGTGCAAACAGGGCTGATGGAAGCGGAAGCAAAGGCGCTTAATATCGGTTTTGTCGCGCGCATGACGCG
>JBDSSX010000346.1:0-1602 GCA_039928555.1 Nitrosospira sp.
TCATCTACCCGCCAGCTGTAACCCATCGTCGGCTTCCAGAACCACCGCAGGCGCTTCTCCATTTCAGGCGCGTAATGCTGAACCCAGCGGTAGAGCGTCGTGTGATCCACCTCAAGACCACGTTCCAACATCATTTCCTCCAGATCACGATAACTGATGCCGTATTTGCAGTACCACCGGACGCAACCCAGAATGATCTCTCCGCGGAAATGACGCCATTTGAAATCCGACATGGATGACCTACCCTGAAAAAACATCATGGTGCACCACGCTTCTTATTTTTTGCAACAGAGCCGCTATTTTCGACATAGTGCTCGCGATATCAACCCGAGATTAGAGATCGAGTGTAAACAGCAACTCTCGCAATCCTGTTCATAGTGTATTTACTTAGCCCCTGCGTTTTCTCATCATCGGGATTCTCCGTATCGCCTTACGGCTTCTTTATAAAGTTCAGGCGTACTATTCAAATCCAGTTTCCACATAATGTTATTGCAATGGCAATTCACGGTGGCGGGTACTATGCCAAGCTCTTGGCCGATCTGCT
This sequence comes from Nitrosospira sp., assembly GCA_039928555.1. Classification (GTDB taxonomy): domain Bacteria; phylum Pseudomonadota; class Gammaproteobacteria; order Burkholderiales; family Nitrosomonadaceae; genus Nitrosospira. The sequence goes on from JBDSSX010000346.1 coordinate 545, forward strand.
CTCTTGTCATCCAATTCGCCAATAGACGCATGACTTGCACTTCTTTTGGAGTCAGCGTTTCTCCTCTTAGACTTGGTTTTGGCTTTTCAGGTAAATCTGGGTCTATATAAAGCCCCCCCGCCATAATAATTTCGATTGCCTGTTTAATTACCGGAACATCTGCACCTTTCAACAAATAGCCGCGTGCACCGGCATCCTTCGCCCGCCGCACGAGTTCCACGTTGGTCTCGCCGCTATACATAAGGATGGCCAAATCCGGGTAGAGGTTATTGAATTCGGCGGCCAGATCGATGCCCGCATCATGGACTATGACATGCCCTGTTCTGTGCAAGCGGATATCCATTATCACGACGTCGGCCTCATTTTTTTGCATAATCAGCCTTGCTTCTTCCATATTCCTGGCTGTATCCACTACTTTAAATGCGGGTACTGTTTCCAGGAAAGCACACAACGACTGAATTATAGGAGGGTGATCATCAATGATTATGATTCTGATGGGTTTTGTTTCGGATATGGATTCTGTATTAGCCATAGTTATAAATAGATAGATTAGGAAAGCGGAAGAGTGGCTGTCACGCATGTGCCACTCGGTGAGGAGGTAATTTTAAATTGCCCGCCTACCGACTCGAGGCGTTCCTTCATGTTGCGCAGGCCAATACCACAACCGGAACTGCTATTTATATTATTTACGTCAAATCCCATTCCATCGTCACAAATTTCAAGCTTTACAAAATGCGCCTTACCTTCTAGCCGCACCGATGCGCGATGCGCTGCAGAATGCGCTACCATATTGTCTAATGCTGTCTTTGCAATCAGAAACAATATTTGTCCCGCGTCACTGGTCAACCCATGTGTTTCACCTTCCGAAGCGAATTCAATAGATGCGCCAGGAGGAGTCATATCAGAGGCAAGTTTTTCGAGTCTTTGGCTTAAGCTATGCGAGCCTCCGGGCCGGATATCCAGAATGATGTTAGTCAGCTCGTGCAGACTTTCTTTTAATAAGTCTGCGGCTGACTTGAAGGTGATTTTTGCCGTCGATAAATGTTCGCTGAAATTAG
>JBDSSX010000347.1:0-4933 GCA_039928555.1 Nitrosospira sp.
TTTTGCACCACTTAACTTTTGTGGTGCGTTCGCTACAGGGCGGATCGCGTGGTTTCCGTGGCACATGGCTGCGTTGCAACGCCTTGGAATAGAATGACCATTCCGCGTCATTGCGCCTTGCTCTGTACCCCGGAAACCATACACTCCACCCCGCCCAGGGATTTAGATGTATAGAATTACCTGAGAAGAATCAAATTTTTCACATCAAAAATATCTCTAAGGGGGTAATAAGTTGGCACAACCCAATTTTCAGTATGAGAAACGTCAACGGGATTTAATCAAGAAGAAGAAACAAGAGGAAAAAAGACAGCGTAAACTGGATAAAGGCAAGGTGCAGCCCGGCGAAATTCCGGATCAGGCTCTGGATGGGCCGAGTACGGAAGATGCCGTAAAGACCTGAGGAGCTTTTGAATAAACCCTGGGACATAGGCCATGATCGACAGTCACTCACGAGTTGTATCGGTTGTTCCCGAAAATGGTCTCGTCCGGCTTACTCATATTATTTATTTACTGCACGGTTTCAGCGTTCTGATGGGTATTCTCGGGCCAGCGCTTATCATTACGACTTTTCTCACCGGCTGGCCTTCGATCATTGCGGTGATCATTAACTACGCAAAGCGTGACGACGTGCGCGGGACTTATCTCGATGCGCATTTCGGCTGGCAAATACGCACATTCTGGTATACGTTGCTTTGGGTGGTGATAGCCGCATTGCTGTTCATTACAGTGATTGGTATCGTGCTTGCTTACATCGTGGCTGTGGGTGCAGGTGTCTGGGTACTTTATCGCATAGTCCGCGGCTGGATTGCGCTCAATGACGGCAGACCAATGCCTGTCTGAATTAGAACCAGCCTCCCGCTAGCTGGTGAAAAATCCGGCTTCCTCACCGGGCGGCTGGCGTCGGCGAGATCTTTCGCGCCCCTCACTCGTTTCCCTTCATCTATCTCCATTGCTTTCTTTTTTATCGAGCGCGATAGACGTGGACTTACACCCCCGTTTGAGCAACATGCCTCTGGAGGAGTTATTCAGGGACTCTTATGTGTGTCTCCGTACAGTCCGGAGTCATCCCGCTTATTAATATGCCATCATCTCGCGCTTTTTAATCCGCAGAGACAAGGCTCCGAAGGCATCGATACGTAGTAAGTCGTTATTAAGGTGGCGGCGGGGGGAACGGAAACGTAGATTCGCACGTCAGGAGATAGACATGAGCACAGATAAGGGTAAAAACAGCGGCGGGAAGCATAGCAAGCGCGGCTTTGCTTCCATGGATAAGGACAAGCAACGGGCAATCGCCAGCAAGGGCGGAAAAGCCGCTCATGAGAAAGGGAGCGCACATAGGTTTACTTCCGAAGAAGCTAGCCGAGCTGGCCAAAAAGGAGGCGCAGCCCATGGAAAAAACGCAGCAGCGGGCAAAGGCCGTCAGCCCAGGCCACAAAAATAGTCGAGCTGTGAGAAAAAGGTGAGTCCTCTCATCCTTCTCTTCAATTCTTCCATCGACGAGCGGCGGTTCGCATGAGAAATTCGTCGACATGAAAAACAGAGTCCGAAGCTTGGCCTCGCGGAGTTGAGAGAATCATCATGCCGCCATCCCAAAGCCCGAAGCAGAACAGGATACTTGCAGCGTTACCCCTTGAAAATTACACGCGTCTGTTACCGCTTCTTGAATTCGTACAGTTGCCGGCAGGTTACATCATCCACGAGCCCATGTTTTCCATGCATTTATATTTTCCGGCGACCTGTGTTGTCGCGCGGCTGTATGAGATGAAAAACGGCACATCCACGCAGATCGGAATCATCGGCAACGAGGGGCTGACCGGCATTTCCCTGCTTCTGGGTGGCGAAACCAGTCCAGTGCGTGAAGTAGTGCAAAGTCGAGGCAGTGCTTACCGTATCAACGCACGTTTTCTTAAAAAGGAATTCGAGTCAGGCGGAGACTTCCAGAATCTCCTCTTGCGATTTGCGCACACGCTGATTATTGCGGATTACAGTTTGTAATTGACATTTAATCTATCTTCTTCTGATATTCGGATACTGTAGTGTGCGTTTTCGTACAGACGGTTCTTGGCAGAACTGGACAATAAGGGTTATTGCCTGGCCAGCGTCTTTGATCCACGGGACTATTCAATTTAAGTAAAAAGAGAAAGAGGCATTATTATGGCCAAGTGTGGTTAGAAGCGGTTAGACGCGGTTTGATATTGGAGATCCATCATGAAAAAAGTAAATGTCCTGATACTGAGCTTAGGGCTCGCCAGCTTAAGCGCGGGAATGAATAGCGCGATGAGTCAAAACAATAATGAAACGCGCCAGGGAAGCATGCGTGCGCCTGATGCTGTTAGCAATGCTCAAATGGTTCGCGAAACGTCCATTACGCGACCCGAACAGAAAAAGAGCGAGCATGACCGCTCCAATATCTTTGCCCCCCCGAACGCAGCGCCTTCCTCACCCGCTTTTGATGGTCAGCCTGATAAGGGAAAGATACTGGGGTTCGATTTTTATCGTGATCCTCTGAACGCCAAAAAACCCATGCAAACGTTTGAAGAAATCATGAAAGCGGACGTTGCTGATCGCGCCAAGGTCATGAAAACTCAACATGAGTTGCTTCTCCGGCGTTACGATCTGACTCCCCGGCTTGATCGGGAAGCGAAAATGTCACGCGGCAAGCCGCTCGCGGTAGGGCCGACCGCACGATTAGCCGGAGGAATAAGCTGGCAAAAACTGTCCAGCATGTCTCCATCGGAAATGCGTAGCCAGAACGCATTCCCTTATCCCGCCTTGCCTCATCCTAAACAAACGCCAGGCGGGCAGGTTTTTCCTCAGGTTCAAGTCAATATGTTTCCGCGGCTGGAGCGGTTTGACATCGAATTCGATTTACCTGAAGCATTCCTGCCAGAATTTCCGCCAGCGATTTTTCTTCAGAACCGGCCTGAGCTGGGCGACGTTTCGCGGGGAGAAGTGGTTTCGATCAATAATTACTATCGGCTGTTCAAGGATCTTCTGACACCCGTACAGCTTGACGGCCTGCGGATGCTGCTCACTCCGTTCCCGCAGGAAGAGTTTAATCCGACTGATGACCGCAAAAGCGCGCAGCCGAGCCTGGGAGTTACCTGTTTCGATTGTCATGTGAATGGTCACACGACCGGGCAATTTCATCTCACCCCCGATATCAGGCCGCAGGAACGGCGCTTCCGCCTGGATACAGTCAGTTTACGCGGCCTGTTTAGTCAGCAGATTCACGGTTCAAAGCGTAGCCTGCGATCGGTGGAGGATTTTACGGAATTTGAATTTCGCACCGCTTATTTCAATGGCGACGCAATTCATTCGATGAAAAAAGGCCTTACGATTTTTGATCGAATTCACGTGAGTCATATGGCGCAGCTTCAGAACATGCTGGACTTTCCCCCTGCGCCAAAGCTGGATAGTCAGGGACGGCTTGACTCGGCTAAGGCATCCGAGAAGGAGCTTCGCGGTGAAAAGATTTTTTTCGGGAAAGGCCAGTGTGCGAGTTGTCATAAACCGCCCGCATTTCTCGACCATGAAATGCACGACCTGAAACTCGAACGTTTTATCAATGAACCCGGGGATGGGCCGATCAAGACCTTTACGCTGCGTGGAATCAAAGATAGTCCCCCTTATCTGCATGATGGCCGCTTGTTAACACTCGAAGACACGGTTGAGTTCTTCAATCTGGTATTACAGCTCAAGCTTACGGACGAGGAGAAATCTGATCTCGTAGCCTACATGCGGCAGTTATGAGAATGATTTTGCCCTGGATGCCATGCTGGAATGGTGGGGGCGATTATGGTTGATGCGTTGAGTGCGGCTTTAATGGGTTGAGCTATGCTTCACCCATCTACGGAATCTCCGCAGTTGCCGTTCCCATCATTTCACCGAAGCGAACAGTTCGGCCGGGTGTCCATAGCGGATTAAACACTATTCTGTTTTTGGGGAATAACATTACCACAGTTGAGCCGAGGAGAAATCGGCCCATTTCATCGCCTTTTTCGAACATCGGAGCCTGTGAATCATATCGCCAGTCGCGAAGTTGGCCGGCACGCCGGGGATTCACGATACCATGCCACACTGTGGATATACTTCCCACGATCGTCGCACCTACCAATACCAGTACAAACGGTCCGCGTTCCGATTCAAACACGCACACCACACGTTCGTTGCGTGCAAACAGGCCGGGCACGCCCCGAACCGTACCCGGATTTACCGAGAATAGAGTGCCAGGGATATAGATCATGCGAGTCAATTGGCCACCGCATGGCATATGCACCCGATGATAATCCTTGGGACTCAAATACAAGGTTGCAAAGTTGCCATCATGAAATCTTTCAGCCAGTTCGCTATCGCCGCCCATTAGCGCAGTAGCCGAGTAATTACGTCCTTTGGCCTGAATTATTTGGTTGCTACGGATGACCCCTAACTGGCTGATGGCACCATCAACCGGACAAATATAGCTTGCCTGGGCTATAGGGCGCTTTTCTGTCAGTAGCGCACGGGTAAAAAAATCATTGAAGGTTCGGTAACTATGGATATCAGGATTAACCGCTTCACTCATATCTACCGCGTAATGCTGGATGAAGCGCCGAATGGCGAACGTGGTAAGTCCACCGGCATTGGCTTTGGCAAACTTGCCCGCCAATTCGGTGAGCGTCTGCTTCGGCAGCAGGTATTGAGGAAGTACTGATAAAGCAGTGAACACTTGGAGTACCTGTGGAGGCAAAAATAGTGGGAGATTATAATGGTTTGAGTTCATTAAGTCTCGGCATGATCGTTCAGGATTGCGTTTATCGTTTATGGAACATGAAACCGATCGGTCCGAAAGGTATGTACCGGTGATACGAATCAATTCTGGGTGTCAAACATATACGTTTACGCGTCCTGCACGGATTTTCAAGCCCATCAGCTTTCGGCTGCATCTCTTTTT
>JBDSSX010000348.1:0-5204 GCA_039928555.1 Nitrosospira sp.
CATAGCCCATATAAAGCATGGGGGGGTGAAATACCATGCCTGGGTCTTGTAGCAAGGGGTTAAGATCGCTTCCCTCCGGGGCGCCGGGCAGCAGCCGGTCGAAGGGATTGGAAGTAAACAGCATGAAGAGGAGGAAACCCACACTCACCAGCCCCATTACACCCAACACTCGCGCCACCATTTCGTCCGGCAGGCGGCGGCTGAATACACTGACAGCAATCGACCAGGCCGCCAGCATGAAAACCCACAGTAGCAGCGAACCCTCGTGTGAACCCCATGTCGCCGCGAAACGATATTCCAGCGGCAATTTGGAGTTGGAATTCTGCGCTACGTTCATCACCGAGAAATCGTTATTGACGAACGAATAGGCCAGGCAAAAGAATGCGATGGCGATAAACACAAACTGCCCCTGGACCACAGGCCGGGCCAGCGCAATCCAGGAAGGGATGCCACGGGCCGCGCCGATAATGGGCAGCGTGCCTTGTATAAACGCTAGCAGCAATGCGAGGATCAGAGCGAAATTACCGAGTTCTGGGATCATGGTTTAGAGGCTATGAGTTATGGGTTATGGATAAATATCCGGATTATGAACCGTGGCGAGACCGGCTTGAATCAGGAGAAAAATTTTTTCGCCTCGCGGGCCGGCGGTTATTGAACCAATACTGTTTTCCGTGCCTTTTCCGCTTGTTCCAGGGCGCTTGCCGCTTCCGGCGGCATGTAGTTTTCATCGTGCTTGGCAAGCACTTCGTCGGCGCGGAAAACGCCGTTTTCAGCCAGTTTTCCCTGAGCCACCACACCCTTGCCTTCCTTGAACAGATCGGGAAGAATCCCTGTATAAACGACCGGGATCACTTTTGCGGTATCGGTCACGACAAAATTTACCGTCACGCCATCGGGCTGACGCTTGACGCTGCCTTCTTCCACCAGGCCGCCGATGCGAAAGCTTTTGCCCAGAGGGGCTTCATTGGCCGCCACCTGGCTGGGGCTGAAGAAAAATACCAGATTGCTCTGAAACGCATTCAACACCAATATGGAAGCAACGCCCAGCGCAGTCACGCCGGACGCGATTATTGCCAGTTTTTTATGACGCGGTTTCATTTCTCTTCTCTTGTTTAGTTGACTGATGAATCAGACTGAGATGCCGGAGCAAAGTTCGCTTACGGTTAAAAACAAGAATAATTTCCCCGGCTATGCAAACAAGCGCCACCAGATAGGAGCCCCACACGTAAAATCCATATCCACCCATATCCAGAAAATCCGACATACTGGCCCAATTCACCGCGCGGCTCCTTGCAATTCGCCCACCCACGCCGTGTGACGCTCGCGCTCCAGAATAACGGTCCGCGTGCGTATCAGCACTACGGCGATCGCATACATCCAGCACGCGAGCGACATGATCAGCATGCCGGTGAGCATGGTGGTGGCCATTTTGGGGGATTGGGTAATGCTGACAGAGGCTCCCTGATGCAGGGTATTCCACCATTTCACCGAAAAATAGATGATGGGTATGTTAACCACGCCTACCAGGGCAATCATTGCCCCGGCTTTGTCGGCACGGCGGGGATCGTCGATTGCCGCCTGCAGTGACATGAAGCCGATGTAGAGAAATAACAGAATCAGTTCGGACGTGAGTCGCGCATCCCATACCCACCATGTTCCCCACATAGGCTTGCCCCACAGCGCACCAGTCCATAAGGCGAGAAAGGTGAACATCGCCCCTGTCGGCGCAATAGCTGTGGCGATCATCGAAGAAAGCCGCGTATTAAAGGCAAGGCCGATACCGGCCCACATCGCCATCACCACGTAAAGGAACATGGACATCCAGGCGGCGGGAACGTGGATGAAGATAATGCGATACGCCTCACCCTGTTGAAAATCGGTAGGCGCCACAAAGAAGCCGATATAAAGCCCCGCCGCACACAATACAATCGCGGCGATGGAAAACAGCGGGATCATTTTACCGGCAAGAAAATAGAAACTTGCCGGGGAAGAATATTTGAACCAATTTATCGCCATGTTAAATACTAATTCCATATCCCAAGTTTATGCTTCAGGTGTGCAACTCATAATTTTAAACTAAAAACCTTGAATTCAGAATTGGTTTCTTCAGGAAACTCTGAATAAATCCCTTGCTGGTCTCCGCGGGTTGCTGCAAGAACGGGCGCTCACCGCGTCGCACTCCTGGCATCATCGACTGGTCATGACTTTGTGGCACGCCTCGTGACTATCCCGATTTTGCCGCCAACCCGCCCGTGGAGGATTTGTTCGGAGGTTCCTTTTTACTCCATAGAGATTCTTAGTGACAGAGCGGCCGTCCATGGCGCCAATACCAGAGACGCCAGCAGAAAAGCGCCCAGCAGCGACATATGCGCGCTAGCTCCCAGCCCCGCGGCGCTTGCTTCCACCGCGCCCGCGCCAAAAATCAATACCGGAATATAGAGAGGTAATACCAGCAACGAAACCAGTACGCCGCCGCCTCGCAATCCCAAAGTGAGCGCCGCGCCGATCGCGCCAATCAGACTTAGAACCGGCGTTCCCAGCAACAACGAAGCGGTCAGCACCAGCAGCGCATCTCCCGGCAAGTCAAACTGGATGCCCAGCACGGGCGCCATCAGTACCAGCGGCACACCCGTCACGAGCCAGTGAGCCAGTGCCTTGCCCAATACGAGCAGGGAAAGTGACTGGGGCGAGAGCAGCATCTGTTCCAGTGTGCCATCCAGATGGTCGCTGGCAAACATCCGCCCCAGCGACAACATTGAGGCCAGCAGCGCGGCCACCCATACCACACCGGGCGCCATAGTTCGGAGCATGCTCATCTCCGGCCCCACGCCGAGCGGAAAAAGACTCACTACGATAATGAAAAAAAATAGCGTCGTCAGGACATCTGACCGCCGCCGCATCGCGAGCAGAAGGTCGCGCTGGATTATCCAAAGAAACATATCAGGCGAGCTGCAACCGCTGGGTTGCCACGGCGGTTATCTCGATCTCCTGATGGGTTGTCATCACGATCATGCCGCCGTGCTCCAGATGCCGTTCCATCAGGCCTTGCATCAGCTTCACAGCGGTGGTGTCGAGAGCCGTCAATGGCTCATCCAGTATCCATAACACGGTTCCGCATACCAACAGGCGCGCCAGCGTTACCCTGCGCCGCTGTCCCTGCGACAATACCTTGGCCGGCAATAACTCGCGCCCTCCCAACCCCATGTGCTGCAAGGCATCTTGGGCCTTGCTTTCATCGATTTCGACACCCCCCAGCGCACTGGAAATGCGCAGGTTCTCAATAGCCGTCAAATCGTCCTTGACGCCACCTAAATGCCCGAGATAAGTCATCGCGCCGTAATAATCACCCCCTAGCGAACGAATTTCAGTGCCATTCCAGCGGATCTCGCCGTGGGCGGGTGTCGCCAGTCCGCACAGCATGCGCAGAAGACTGGTTTTACCGCTGCCATTGGGCCCCTGAACCTGCATCAATCCGCCCGCTTCGAGGGAGAAATTGACGTCACGGAATAATCGGCGGTCGCCGCGCACGCATTCCAGATTGTTTCCTTCCAGCATTGGCATATGTCGAGGCCAAAAAAACCGGCATTATAGCGTATCGACGCGGTAAGGCGTAGCGCCGCATGTCTGGCAATATCACCCAGCCGTAGATGATCAAAGCGTGACGCCGTCATATCCGTTCCGTTACTTCACCCGGCAAGTCTACATGCCGCGTCAGCAGGTCATTACCTTGCCGTTGCGGCAGATTGACAGTGCAGAAGTATGTGTTGCCCGAATGCCGGTACGACGATAATCAGGCATGGGCAATATGTATTGGGGAGAGCTCGCATGCGGCGCAATGCACTGCGCTTATTGGCGCCCTGCATTTTTATGCGCTTTGCTTGCATATTGCCTCTGCACGCCGCTCCATTTCATCATTCAGTAGATATTCCGTCTCGTTAGCGTATATAAGGTTATTTTTTTTACGTCTTTTGCCATATTATGTACTCAAACAACATTGAACGGAGTGATTATGGCTACTACGCTGAAGTTGTCAGATGCGCTGATTGAGTCGGCCAAGTCTTATGCGGCGGCAATGCAGCGTTCGGTGCCCAAGCAGATTGAATATTGGGAGCGGATAGGGAAAGCTGCCGAGGACAATCCCGATCCGCCGGTAGGTTTTATTATTGATATCCTGGTTGGAATTGAGGAAGACCGGGCAGGGACAGGGACGAAGTATCGTTTTTTACCGTGATCTGAAACGCGCATAACATGAACAGCGACGATATCGATTTTATGCGTTCCGCGCTTGAACTCGCGGGGCAGGCACAAGAGGCGGGCGAGGTGCCGGTGGGCGCCGTGGTGGTAAAGAATGGAACGATTATCGGGCGTGGTTATAATCGTCCGATCACAACAGCGGACCCGACCGCCCATGCGGAGGTGATGGCGTTGCGGGATGCGGCGCAGTATCAGGGTAATTACCGTCTGGCGGACTGCACGCTTTATGTGACGCTGGAACCTTGCGCTATGTGCGTGGGTGCGATTTTTCACGCGCGTATCGTGCGGCTGGTTTACGGCGCGGCCGATCCAAAGACCGGGGCATGCGGGAGCGTGATCGATTTACCGGGTGAGACACGGCTCAATCATCATATGCAGGTAACCAGCAACGTTCTGGCGGAGGAGGGGAGCAGCAAATTGAAACAGTTTTTTGCGGAACGCCGTAAAACGGCAGAGAATGACCATGGAATTGGCGCTGATGAAGATCGTGATTGATATCCCGTCTCAAGAGCTGGATTTATACGATGATAGTAAAAAAATTATCAGGCACTATCGTATTTCCTCAGCAAAGAATGGGGTAGGCCAGGTAAATGGCAGCTTCTGCACACCCTTGGGGAAGCACATCATTCGCGCCAAAATCGGTGCGGGCCAGCCGGTCAATACCGTATTCGTGAAACGGCGGCCCACCGGTGAACTTTACACGCCGGAACTGGGCGCCAGCTTTCCGGGTCGTGACTGGATTCTCACGCGCATTCTATGGCTTTCCGGTTGCGAGCCGGGATTCAACCGGCTCGGCACGGTGGATACTATGCGCCGATATATCTATATCCATGGTAGCCCGGATAGCGTGGAAATGGGTAAGCCCGGTTCCATTGGCTGCATCCGCATGCGCAACAATGATTTGCTGGAATTGTTCGATCTGGTAAATGCCGGAACAGAGGTTGATATTA
>JBDSSX010000349.1:0-24627 GCA_039928555.1 Nitrosospira sp.
GCTTCGATTCTTCAAGTCCGGCAGGCTACCAGCTTGTGATAGAAAGTGAAACGCCGCCTGTCGATTTTTCCTTCCTGTACTGCTTGTGCCAGCGCGCAACCAGGTTCCGCGGTGTGGCGGCAATTATTGAATCTGCATTGTCCGATATAGGGATGAAATTCGATAAATCCCCACGCCAACTCCCCCCTATCAATATGGTGCAGGCCAAATTCCTGCATACCAGGGGAGTCAATAATGCCACTGTTTTCATCAAGGTGAAAGAGCCGGGCATGGGTAGTGGTATGACGCCCGGTATCAAGTGCGATGGAAATTCCGGCAGTGGCGCGTTCCGCATCCGGAACTAAGGCGTTGATGAGAGTGGATTTGCCCATGCCAGATTGACCTACCAGAACGCTTAGCTGGCCTTTGAGGTAGGGCAAAAGTGGCGCAACGCTGGTCTTGGCGCTAATTTGCAGCAGGGGATAACCTAGTTCCCCATAGAGCGAGAGTGAGACGGCGGCAGTGCGTGTAGGCTCGGCAAGATCAGCCTTGTTGAGTACGATCAGCCCCTTGATACGCTGGTTCTCGGCGGCCGCGAGACAACGGTTTATAAGTTCTTCGCTAAAACTCGGTACGGCTGCCACCACGATGACCATCTGGGTAACATTGGCAGCAATGAGTTTTTCACGGTAAACATCGCTGCGATACAATAAAGCGCTACGCGGCAAAATGGCTTCTATGACGCCCTGTCCCGCCGTGGTAGGCTTAATTTCCACCTGGTCACCGCATGCCGCGCCGCTTTTTTTCCCGCGCATGACACAGGAAAGTGCTGCATGGTTGGCGGTTTTAACAAGAAAATGCCTGCCAAATGCGGCGATTATCTGTCCAGGGATTGTTAATGGGGTAGAAACGTGGCGAGTGGAGCTCAAATTTTGAACAGGGTGTCAATTTTTGCGGCACAGATAAAATCATTCTCGGACAGTCCATCAATGGCGTGTGTGGTGTACTCCACGCGACATTTATTGTAGCCAACTGTAATGTCCGGATGGTGGTCTTCGCGATGCGAGATCCATGCGATGGTGTTGATAAAAGCCATCGTCTGATAGTAGTTATTGAAATTGTAAGTTTTCCTGATTAATTTGCCGGAAAACTCCCACCCATCAAGTTGTTCCATCAGTATCGTAATCTCCGTGGGCGAAAGCGGCGGCATGCCGCCTTCGCAGGGTTTGCATTGCTTGGTGGCCAGATCATTGACAATAGTATCCATTAGCGCTCCCGCTGGTTAGTGATATAAATTAAGTTGAAGCCCTACGCTCAAGAAAGATGACGCAAAAATTCAAAATTTGCGACCATTTAACCCGAATGTTTCATAAATTGACGCGTGCCCTCGCTGGTCTTTTGTTTCGTATGGAAATTTTGTTCAGTCGGGCGTATGAATAACTACGCCACTCTTTCACAAAATTTCCCTACAAAACACAATCCTGCGCAATCATCACGCGAATTTATGAAACATCCGGGTTAATTCGCAGATTGCCTGCCTGTGACGTTTCGTTGCAAGACGTTGCCGCTTACTGAAATGTTTCTCTATATATTAGCCATACAATCGACCCTATGCGGCATCGACATTTCTGTCGCCCGGAATCTTGAATTTTCAGAGGTGCCTGAATGTCAATTATGCACCAGGTTTTGTAGTCGCGCTATTCGCATCGCCGCAGGCGGATGCGAATCATAAAACGCCGAATGCAGAGGATCGGGAGTAAGCGTTGCGGCGTTGTCCTGGTAGAGTTTAACCAGCGCCCGTATGAGATCGCTGGCGGATGCATTGTGCGCCGCATACTCGTCCGCCTCGAATTCGTGCTTGCGTGAGTACAGGCTTGCCATCGGCTGGAATAGAAAAGTGAATGCGGGCATTATCAGAAAAAATAGTAGCAGCGCCATTGCGGTTGAAGGTACGGAAGAAACGGAGACGCCCAATCCCTGGTAAAACCAGCCCTGCTGCATCAGGTAGCCCAGCACCCACAAGAATACCAGGCTCATGGCAAACGTCCACAGGATACGTTTAATAACGTGACGGCGTTTGAAATGTCCCAATTCATGCGCCAATACCGCTTCAATCTCAGGTCCGTCCAGGCGAGAGAGCAAGGTATCAAAGAAAACGATCCGCTTGGTTTTGCCGAAGCCGGTGAAGTATGCGTTGCCATGATTGCTACGGCGCGAGCCATCCATCACGAAAAGACCGCTGGACTTGAAGCCGCATTTTCGCATTAGCTGCTCAATGCGCGCCTTGAGCGAAGCATCATCAAGCGGCGTGAATTTATTGAACAGGGGTGCGATCCAGGTGGGGTAAATAGCCAGAACCGCCAGATTGAAGCCCATCCAGGCGAGCCAGACATATACCCACCAGTTCGTACCCATTTCTTCCATCAGCCACAGAACGCCAAGTAGCAATGGTATGCCCAATAACATTCCCAGCGCGGTCCGGCTGGCGAGATCCTTCAGGAACATGCGAGGTGTCATTTTGTTGAAGCCGAATTGCTGTTCGATAACAAAGGTTCGATAATAGCTTATGGGGATTCCCGCCAAGCTCATCAGCAGCATGGCGCTAATGACGAGTGCCATGCCATGAGCGAGCGGATCGTTCAACCAGCCCGACCAGAACGCGGTCAGCGCATTCAGTCCGCCCCCCACGGTAAATATCAGTAATAGCGTTGTTTCCAGCAATATGCTGGCGTAACCCAGGCGAGTCTTTGCACACGTGTAGTCCGCCGCTTTCTGATGTGCTTCAAGATTTATCCGGGAAGAAAAATTCGCCGGCACGCTATAACGATGGGCGAGGACATGATGGATGTGCCGCGTTGCCAGCCACATCCGTGCACAGAACGTGAGTAGCAGAGCAACGAGAAATACGGCTGTAAAAGTTTGCATAGTTTGCGAGTGATACAATTGATGAGCCTGACGAAAGGTGACGGGCCACTATCGATATGACACAATTACAGATTGAAAATTCAGGAAAGCGGTTCAATTATGGCACAAGATAGCAATAACCTCATCTGGATAGATATGGAAATGAGCGGGTTGAGCCCCGACAATGATCGCATCATCGAAGTCGCTCTGGTAGTCACTGATTCTCAACTGAATGTGGTGGCTGAAGCCCCGGTATTGGTGGTGTCCCAGCCGGGAGCGGTACTGGATGGAATGGACAGCTGGAATAAATCCACCCATGCCAAATCCGGTCTGATTGACAAGGTCAAGACATCCAGGCTGCATGAGGCCGAGGTGGAAGCGCGCATGATCACATTTCTGCAGGAGCATATCGCATCCGGGGTTTCACCCATGTGCGGTAATTCTATCTGCCAGGACCGTCGTTTTCTGGCACGCTGGATGCCACTGCTGGAAGCCTATTTTCATTATCGCAATCTCGACGTGAGTACCCTGAAGGAATTGGTAAAACGTTGGAAGCCCGGAATTGCGACGGGGCTGGTCAAGCAATGCAAGCATGAAGCACTGGCGGATATTTATGATTCCATTACCGAGATGAAATATTATCGCGAACATTTTATTAAAATAGAATAAACGCGATCTCCGGGTCGAGATAACTTTTTTCCAACTCTTTCAAGGAAAATTACGCATGTCCTCCGGCACCGCTTTCACGATCGCTGTCAATCCAAAAATCCCCCCCCGTCTGGCACGCCTTGAGGAACTGGCCAACGACCTCTGGTATAGCTGGGATCGTTCCACACGCTCGCTGTTTTCCCGCCTGCATCCCGGTCTTTGGGGAGCGGTGGGGCATAATCCGAAGGCCTTTCTCAAGCGCGTAGACGAGTCAATATTGCTGAAAGCAGCGGAAGATCCGGTGTTTATGGCGAATTACAACAGCATAATATCCGCCTATGATTCCTATCAGTCGGGGCCGGTACACCGCGATAGCGGCGGAGGTTTTCAGCCAGATGATCAGGTGGCGTACTTTTGTTTCGAGTTCGGGTTCCACGAGAGTTTTCCGATTTATTCCGGGGGTCTTGGCATCCTGGCTGGCGATCACTGCAAGGCGGCGAGTGACTTGCGCTTGCCATTGGTCGGTGTCGGGTTACTCTATCGTCAGGGGTACTTCTTCCAGACCATCGATAATCAGGGGAATCAGCAAGTCACCTATACCGACTCGGATTTCGAGGACCTGCCGGTAGTGCCCGTATTGCATGAGAACGGTTCGGAAGTGCGCATCGAAGTGGGGTTACCGCACCGCACGGTGGTGGTGAAAGTCTGGCGGGCGAAAATCGGTCACGTTACGCTCTATTTGCTTGATACCGATCTGCCGGAAAATTCGATGGGCGATCGCGACATCACCCATCAACTCTACGGTGGCGACAGGATCATGCGCGTCGAGCAGGAAATTATACTAGGCGTAGGCGGTGCCCGTGCATTGCGAGAAATCGGAATAACACCGACGGTATGGCATATCAACGAAGGTCATGCGGCATTCATGATGCTGGAACGCATGCGTGATCTGGTGCAAAAGCACGGTCTGGATTTTGCGGGCGCACTGGAGGCAGTTGCGGCAAATACGGTGTTCACTACCCATACCGCGGTACCCGCTGGACATGATTATTTTAGCGATGACATGATATCAGCATATTTCGAGGGATTTTACCATGATCTGAAGATCACTCGCGAGGAGCTTATCTCATTGGGCCGGGTACCCGGCAACAACGATTTCAACATGACAGCCCTCGCTATTCATGGTTCGCGTTTTCACAATGGTGTAAGCAAGATACACGGCAACGTATCGGCACGTATCTGCAAAGATTTATGGGCCCAGATCGAGCCGGAAGAAAACCCGATGGCTTACATCACGAACGGCGTCCATGTGCCTACTTTCCTGGCGCAGGAATGGTCCGATTTATTCGATCGCTATCTCGGCTATGAGTGGCGCACCAATATAACCGATCCTGAATATTGGTCGCGTATAGAGACTATCCCTGATCATTTGTTCTGGAGCGTGCGGCAAACGCTGAAATCGCAAATGCTCTATGGCATACGTGCCCGTCTCGCCTCGCAAAATTTGCGCAATCATAGTTCTGAAGCGCATCTTGACCGGTTGCTCAGATTCACCGACCCTATTAATCCAAATATTCTGACACTCGGCTTTGCCCGCCGCTTTGCTACTTACAAACGTGCTGCGTTGCTGTTCGAAGATCTTGACTGGCTGCGCAGAATTGTGATTCATCAAGAACGTCCGGTGTTGATAGTCTTTGCCGGTAAGGCGCATCCCGCTGATGTGCCGGGGCAGGATTTGATCCGGCGTGTCAGCCAGATTGCGCAGCTTCCCGAATTCGAGGGACAGCTTCTGCTGATCGAGGGCTACGATCTCCGCCTTGCCCGCCGGCTGGTGGCGGGGGTGGATGTGTGGCTTAACAGCCCGGTATATCCTCTGGAAGCAAGTGGTACCTCGGGAATGAAAGCGGGCATAAACGGGACGATCAACCTGAGTGTCCTCGACGGCTGGTGGGGAGAAGGCTATGACGGCAAGAATGGCTGGGCAATCAAGCCTGGACCGGAGAACATGGCGCCATCGTTGCGCGACAAGGAAGAGAGCAGGGATTTCTACGAAACACTACAGGATCATGTAGTGCCGCTCTATTACAACCGCGATCAGTTCGGTTACTCGCCAGGGTGGGTGAAAATGGCCAAAAATTCGATGATGTCGCTGTTACCGCGATACAATGCCGCGCGCATGGTTGGCGAGTACGCCAAAAATTTTTATGTGCCAGCCAGCAGGCAGGGTGCGCTTTACGCTGATAAAGATTTCAGTGGCGCAAAAAAAATCGCTGCCTGGAAGGCTTTTGTGAGAAAGGCGTGGCGCGGTGTATCAATCCGCCGGTTGGACACGCCAGGCAAGCGCATCAGTTTTGGCGATGCGCTGCACTTCGATGTCGCGGTGAGACTGAACGGCTTGCAGCCTGAGGATGTCATGGTGGAGCTGCTGATTTGCCGTCAGCTCAAGAAGAGCAAGCTATGCGATTTCAAACACTTCAAGTTCGAGTTTTCCGGTATCGAAGAGTCGGGTGAGCATCAGTTCACATTGAGCCTTACTCCGGAATTATGCGGAAAACTGGAATACTACATGCGTGTCTATCCATCTCATCCATTGCTGACGCATCCATTTGAAATGGGCATGATGGTCTGGCTATGATCTTGTCAAATTCCGGTCTGAAAATTGAACCTAAATCCGGCAGTTGACTGCTTATTGGTTAATCTAACACCATGATCCACAAAGATTGTTTTTTAAACTTGACCTTCACCTTCTTGATGAGTTCGCTACGGGGTGGATTGTACGGTTTTCGCGGCACATGGCTGCGTTGCAACTCCTTGGAATGGAATGACCATTCCGCGTTGTTGCGCCTTGCCCTGCACCCCAAAAACCGCACACTCCACCCCGTCCAACTACCGGATTTAGGTTGAAAAATCGGGTACTACGATCCTGACTGAATCAGGATAGCAGCGACAAGTAGATTTTCCGGTAGGCGGCGGCGCTGGAACGCCAGCTGAAATCCTTGACCATGCCATTTCTCATTAAGCGGTACCAGACAGATTTATTATTGTAGGCAACGGTGACACGCCGGATAGCGCCAAGAAAACTATCGGCAGTCATATCGGAAAATAAAAAGCCGCTGGCGCTTCCGTCAGCCAGCGTTGCGGGTGTGTAATCGACCACCGTATCAATAAGTCCCCCGGTCGCATGCACCAACGGGGGTGTCCCATAGCGTTGGCTGTACATCTGATTCAGGCCGCAGGGCTCGAAGCGAGAGGGCATCAGGAAGCTATCCACACCCGCTTCGATCAAGTGTGAGAGTTTTTCATCAAAGCCAATACGTACCGCGATTTTTCCGGGATGATTTTTCGCCAACACTGCCAATGCCTGCTCCAGCATGGCTTCGCCACTTCCCAGAATAGCCAGTTGCGCCGGCATTCCGGTCAATTGCGCCGCTACCTGAAGTAACAGATCGTAACCTTTCTGGTAAGTGAGGCGGCTTACAGCCCCGAACAGGGGAATGCCGGGATCGACAGCCAATCCCAGCAATTGTTGCAACGCCCGTTTGTTGGCGGCTTTGGCGGCGAGTTTACCGGCGGTGTAATTCCGTGAAAGATCGGGATCGGTGGCGGGATCCCATTCGGTGGTGTCGATGCCATTGACGATGCCGCTGATATGCTTGCGGCGTGCCGACAGCAAACCCTGCATGCCGAAGCCCAGCGGTTCCGTCTGGATTTCTCTGGCATAAGTGGGGCTCACGGTGGCGATGTGATTGGAATAATAGAGCCCAGCTTTGAGAAACGACATACCACCGTAATATTCAGTACCGTTTATGTGAAAGCTGGCGGCGGGCAATCCCAATTGAGCTACGGTGTCAGCGGGAAACACGCCCTGGAACGCGAGATTATGTATTGCCATCAGGGAAGCGGCTTTTTCACCTTGATGAAAATGCAGATATGCCGGCACGAGACCGCTTTGCCAGTCGTTGCAATGGGCGACGTGTGGACGCCAGGTGAGCGGACTGGCATCGCTCGCCAGAATTGCGCCGATTTTTGAGAGAAGACCGAAACGCAACGCGTTATCCGGCCAGTTGTGACCGGCCGCGTTCACATAGGGACTCCCTTCTCGCCGATAGAGGATGGGGCAATCGATGATAAATACGGGAACGCTTGCGGACGCGCGCAATGGTAGCCTTGCGGACAGCAGTATCGATGATGGGAATGGAGGCTGAGCGGTGAACTCCGCGATTTTGCGTTTGTATTTGAGTCCTTCCAGTACTTGAGGATAGCCTGGGATAAGTAGACGAGCGTCTACCTTGAGTTCCCGCAATGCGGCCGGCAGCGCCGCGCTCACATCACCTAGACCGCCGGTTTTGAGTAGGGGGTAGACTTCCGGCGTGATGAACAGAACGCCGGGAAGGGAATTTGAGAGAGCGATCGCCATGAGTGAGCCGTTGATTTTTGCCCGCTCTACGGGGATTCGAGCGTGATAGCGTAACTTTGCCAGCTAAATTCATACCTCATCCGTTAATACCACAATGTCATGCGAGTTCTCAAGCGAAAGAATAATTCCCGCGAGCGGTGGTAGCGTGATAACAATGGAATCCGGCAGCCCCATCCATGGCTGGCCCGATGTATCGATCTTCCCCATATTGCCCAGATTACTGCCACCGTAGTGTGAAGAATCGCTGTTGAATATTTCATGATAAGTTCCTCGTGAAGGAACCCCGATACGGTAATCAGCTCGTGGTACTGGCGTGAAATTGAGAATGACCAGTACGAATGACCCGTCGCATGCGCGCCGGAGATAACTGATGACAGAGTTATCGGCGTCGTGGCAGTCTATCCAGGCAAAACCTTCCGGTAAAAAGTCGAGTTGATGTAACGCGGGAACACTGGTGTACAGATGATTGAGGTCGCGCAACGCCGCCTGTACACCACTGTGCTGCCCATAATTCAGTTGATACCAGTCCAGTTCCCGGCTGGCGTCCCATTCACGCCCTTGAGCAAAGTCGTTGCCCATGAAATTGAGTTTCTTGCCGGGATAAGTCATTTGATAACTGAATAACAGGCGCAGGTTTGCGAATTGCTGCCACGCGTCACCCGGCATTTTGCCCAGCAGCGAGCCTTTGCCATGCACCGCTTCATCATGTGAAAACGGCAATACAAAATTTTCAGTGTATGCATATAGCTGACCGAAAGTAAGCCGGTCATGGTGAAAACGCCGGTGTACCGGATTCTCGAGCATGTAAGAAAGTGTGTCGTTCATCCAGCCCATGTTCCATTTCATCGAGAATCCCAGACCGCCAACATAGGTGGGGCGGGATACAGCTGGCCACGCGGTGGATTCCTCAGCCAGTGTCAAGGCACCCGGGAACTCTTCGTGCACCATGACGTTCAGTTCACGCAGGAAATCTATCGCCTCCAGGTTTTCCCTGCCGCCATATCGATTGGGCAGCCATTCGTCCGGATGGCGGGAATAATCCAGATAGAGCATGGACGCAACAGCATCCACACGCAACCCGTCAAAATGAAATTCCGATAACCAGTAATGGGCGCTGGACAGTAGAAACGATTTCACTTCGTTACGCCCGAAATTAAAAATGTATGTGCCCCAATCCTGGTGCAGACCCACACGCGGATCTTCATGTTCATACAAGGCGGTGCCATCAAATCGCGACAGAGCGAATGCATCTTGCGGAAAGTGCGCCGGTACCCAGTCGAGGAAAACACCGATGCCTGCCTGATGACAGGTGTCGACAAAATACTTCAAATCATCCGGTGAACCGTGGCGGCTGGTAGCGGCGAAATAGCCGGTTGTCTGGTAACCCCAGGATTCATCGAGCGGATGCTCCGAAACAGGTAGTAACTCGATATGGGTATAGCCCATTTCGCGTACATAAGAAATCAGATGCTGCGCAAGTTCACGGTAGGAATAAAAGCGTCCGTCCGGATGCCGCTTCCACGATCCGGCGTGAATTTCGTAAATATTCAAAGGTGCCCGCAGCCAGTCCCATGCCGCACGGTTTTCCATCCAGCCAGAATCCTGCCAGGCTATTTCACCGTCATTGGGCGTGCGGGCGGCGTTGTTGGGCCGTAACTCGTAATGCGTGGCATAAGGGTCTGTCTTGAGAAGAATTTCACCGCTGTTGCGGTTGCGTATTTCATATTTGTAGAGCGATCCCGGCGGAAGGCCGGGTATAAATAATTCCCATACACCACTGGAGCCATGAACCGCCATCGGATGTACTCGCCCATCCCATCGGTTGAAACTCCCCACCACGCTGACTCGCTCGGCGTTGGGTGCCCATACCGAGAAAAGTACACCAGCAATGCCGCTGAGTTCCATGGCATGAGAGCCCAGCGTGCGATAAGCTTGCCGTAATCGGCCTTCGTTGAAGAGGTATAAATCATGATCGGAAATCTGCGGCGGGAAAGCATAGGTGTCATAGGTTTCATATACGATTGCTCCCGGCGCCGCGTTGCCATCCTCGATACGCAAGAGATAGGGCATGTCCGGCAACGTTGCGCCGCGCCATTCAAAAACCCCAGCGGAATGGACTCGTGCCATTGGCTCGAATCCGCCGGCGATATTGATCCACACATTTGCGGCATGTGGATAAAATGCACGAACCAGACTGCAATCGTGCTCCTTGCGCGCGCCGAGATAGGCGAAAGGATCGTGCAGCCGCGCGGCCAGTAGTGCTTCCAGCAATGGGTTGATCCCGTGGGAAATGCCGGGTTTCATATGATTAGGGCTCATGTTGGGATTATAGCTTGCTTGCACGCGGCTATGAATTAAGATCAGTCAACGCCACGGGAAATATCACCACCGCAATAAGGTGCACGGGCAGAAAAGAAGTGGTATAAACATAACCCGGACGTTTCATAAATTGACGCGCGTCCTCGCTGGTCTTTTGTTTCGTATGGAAATTTTGTTCAGTCGGGCGTATGAATAACTACGCCACTCTCACACAAAATCCCCTGCAAAACAAAATCCTGCGCAATCATCACGTGAATTTATGAAACATCCGGGATAAAAACATGCGGAGGACTATCCGATGAAACAAGAGGCGGATTTACGTTTTCATAGCCAGATTACGCGCAATTCGATCGCGTTGATACTGGCGGGCGGGCGCGGCAGCCGCTTACGGCAACTCACCGATTGGCGCGCCAAGCCCGCGGTACCCTTCGGTGGCAAGTTCCGCATCATCGATTTCCCCCTCTCGAATTGTGTTAATTCCGGCATTCGCCGTATTGGCGTCGCCACCCAGTACAAGGCACAGAGTCTTATTAGCCATATTCAGCACGGATGGGGTTTTCTCGACGGACGCTTCAAGGAATTCGTCGAACTGCTGCCGGCTCAGCAGCGAATCGAGGAAACCTGGTACCAGGGAACCGCCGATGCGGTGTACCAGAACATCGATATCCTCCGCCGTCACGACCCCCAATATGTGCTGATCCTGGGCGGCGATCATGTTTACAAGATGGACTATAGCAAATTGCTGGCCGATCACGTGGAGAAGTCAGCGGACATGACCGTGCCATGTATTGATATTCCTGTGGCGGACGCCAGTGCATTCGGCGTCATGAGCATCAACGATGATTGGCGTGTCACCAGTTTTGCGGAAAAACCGGCGGACCCCACGCCTATTCCGGGACAGCCTGAGCACGCGCTTGCGAGCATGGGCATTTATGTATTCAATGCGGAGTTTCTTTTTGAACAATTGATTCGTGATCATGATGACCGGCGCTCATCTCATGATTTTGGGAAAGATCTGATCCCATATCTGGTACCTGGCCACCGAGTGTTCGCTCACCGTTTTTTTGACAGTTGCGTCAACATGGCCTCCGGCGTGCCCTATTGGCGGGATGTGGGCACCATCGATGCTTACTGGGAGGCCAATCTTGATCTTACCCATGTGACGCCGGATCTCAATTTGTATGATGAGGACTGGCCCATCTGGACCCACCAGGAACAGTTGCCGCCCGCCAAATTTGTGTTCGATGACGATGACCGGAGAGGCCAGGCGCTCGACTCGATGGTTTCCGGCGGGTGCATCATCAGTGGCTCAACGGTGCGCCGTTCGCTATTATTTTCCAATGTTCAGGTACGTAGCTACAGCAGTATCGAGGACTCGGTGATTCTACCCAACGTGGATATCGGCCGGAACGTGAGCCTGAGGCGGGTAGTAGTGGACAAGAATTGCATGATTCCCCCCGGCCTGATGGCGGGATTCGATCCGGTGGAAGACCGTAAGCGATTCCATGTCACGGAAAATGGCGTCACGCTGATTACACCGGAGATGCTGAACCAGAGAACGCATTTCATCAGGTAACTATGGATGAACACTAACCCGAATGTTTCATAAATGGACGCGCGTTCTCGCTGGTCTTTTGTTTCGTCTGGAAATTTTGTTCAGTCGGGCGCATGAATAACTACGCCACTCTTTCACAAAATCTCCCTGCAAAATGACGCTATGCGCGATCATCAAGCGAATTTATGAAACATCCGGGCTAAGGAGTCTCTGACTAAATCTCATGCGGGTCGCAGAAAAATCGAGTGCTCACCGCGTTGCACGCTTTGGCATCGTAGACCATACAGTCTTTGCGGCTCACCTTGTGAAGCTCCCGGTTATGTTTGCAACGCGCTCACATAGGACCTTATTCAGGGGTTTAAGAAGTCAGGAATGGAAAATATGAATAATTTATGGCACGTGAGCTGTCGAATCAGGTCTATATTGAAATGCAACCAATAAATTTTGTCCTGCTGTGGCACATGCACCAGCCGGATTATCGCAATTACGAGACGGGCGAATTCATGCTGCCGTGGGTGTATCTGCACGCCATCAAGGATTATACCGATATGGCATCTCATCTCGAAGCGCACCCTTCGATGAAGGCGGTTGTGAACTTTGTGCCAGTATTGCTGGACCAGCTGGAGGATTATGCCGCGCAGTTCGCCATGGGGCGGATACGGGACCCGCTACTGCGTTTGCTGGCGATGCCTGACCTGGAGCAGGCTTCCACCAGTGATCGTCTGCGTGTGTTCGACAGTTGTTTTCGCAGCAATCATGTAACGATGATGCAGCCATACCCGGCATATAAGCGTCTGTATGATATGCATGAGACGTTGCGGGGACATGGTGAGGCTGAACTGGCCTATCTTTCCGCCCAGTATCTGGCGGACTTGCTGGTATGGTATCACTTGGCGTGGACCGGCGAGAGTGTGCGCAGGACTAATGAGACTGTAGTGCGATTGATGACGCAAGGCGGAGGTTTCAGCCATGCCGACCGAATGCAATTACTCAATCTGATTGGAGAGTTGATACAGGGGTTGATTCCGCGCTACCGCACGCTGGCTGAGTCGGGTCAGATCGAATTGTCCACCACGCCGCATTACCATCCGCTCGCACCGCTATTGATCGATTTCTCCTCCGCTCGCGACAGCATCCCCGATGCGAATTTGCCAGCGGAACCCGCTTACCCCGGAGGAAGGGGCCGCGTCGCGTTTCATCTGGCATCAGCCATCGAGAGTCATACGCGGCGCTTCGGCATGCGCCCCGGTGGCGTATGGCCGGCGGAAGGCGCCGTATCCACGCCATTGCTAGAAATCACGGCGGAACATGATTGCCAATGGAGCGCCAGCGGCGAAGCCGTGCTGGCCAATAGTCTGCGCCACTCCTACCCGGATCAGCACCTGCCGGACCGAGGCCGTTATCTTTATCGTCCCTATCGGATACAGGGTAAGGCCGATAGCGTTATCTGCTTCTTCCGCGATGAGAAACTATCCGACATGATCGGCTTCGAATATGCAAAATGGTTTGGACGCGATGCCGCCGAGCATTTGGTGCACTCCCTTGAAGACATCGGTAGAAATGCGCTACCTGGAGAGAATCCGGTGGTAAGTGTGATTCTGGACGGGGAAAATGCGTGGGAGTATTATCCTTACAATGGTTATTATTTCCTCAATGATCTCTATGAAATTCTTGCAAACCATGCTTCGATCAACGTCACCACTTACCGTGACTATATTGCATCAATGAAACATATCGATACCGCCGTTCTGCCGGTATTGGCGGCGGGTAGCTGGGTATATGACACGTTCTCCACCTGGATCGGCGACGGGGACAAGAATCATGCTTGGGATCTGCTGTGTGCCGCCAAGCATAGCTACGATCTGGTAATGCAAAGCGGACGATTGACCAGCGAGGAAAAGGCCAAGGCGGAGCGGCAACTGGCTTCCTGCGAAAGTTCAGACTGGTTCTGGTGGCTAGGCGATTATAATCCACCGTATGTGGTATCGAGCTTCGACCGGTTATTCCGCGATAACCTGGCCAATCTTTACTGTCTGCTAAAGCTGCCGGTGCCGGTAACAGTACTCCAACCTATCAGTCAAAGTGGCGGGATTTCCGAGTCTGGCGGTGGGACCCCCGAGTCGGCCGGCGTGATGCGGCGCGCGTCTTGAGATGGAATTACCCCAATCTCTTTGTTTCAAATACAGCAATTTTATTGCTGAAGCAATCTCAGAAGCGGAATTTCAGTCATATTTGGCAAGGATGGACGTTCCAGCGGCATGGATATAAACATAAAAGAATAACGCCAGGCAGCGGTGACATTACGCTCGCGGGTATCCGTGTAAATCCGTGGCGAAAATTTTTCCCCCGAGGATAACTCGATGTCCCAACCCGTCTCCCTCCTTTTCGGCGTTCATGCTCACCAGCCCGTCGGTAATTTTCCAGAAGTGCTGACTGATGCACATCTGCGCTGTTATCAACCCTTCCTGCATGTGCTTTATCGCTATCCGGATTTCTGTTTCGCGATGCACATTTCCGGCTGGCTATTGGATTATCTGATTGATAGTTATCCAGAGGATATGGCGTTGTTGCGGGAAATGGTGGCACGTGGACAGGTTGAGCTGTTCGGCGCGGGTGACACCGAGCCCGTATTGGCGGCAATTCCCAATCGTGATCGTATCGGACAAATTCAGACATTCTCCGACAAGCTGGAAATGAAGCTGGGACGGCGCCCACAAGGGGCGTGGCTGACAGAACGCGTATGGGAGGCGACCGTGGTTCCGGCGTTGGCCGATTGCGGCATCCGCTACGTGATCGTGGATGATTATCATTTTCTCTGCGCAGGTAAAGCCGCAACGGAATTGGATGGCTACTTCACCACCGAGGAGGACGGGCGTAAGCTTGATCTTTTTCCCATCTCGGAAACATTGCGTTACAAATTGCCGTTTTCTCCGGCCGATGAAGTTGTGGCGTACATCGAGTCGCTCGCTGAAAACAGCGCAGCGGGCGGTGGTAATGCGGCGATTTATTTCGATGACATCGAAAAATTCGGTATCTGGCCGGAAACTTACCAATGGGTATATGAGAAGGCGTGGCTCGACAAATTCGTTCAGGGTGTACTGGCCTCCTCCAGAATTCGTACCCGGCACTACCGCGACTATCATAGTGATGGAAGAACCCGCGGTATCGTGTATTTGCCCACCACCTCATATATCGAAATGAACGAGTGGACACTGCCTGCCCAACCCGCCAACATCTATGCCGATCTGGTACGGCAGGCTAAAACAGCGGGCTGGTATGAGCGCCACAAGGCGTTTCTGCGCGGGGGCATCTGGAAAAATTTCTTTTCCCGCTATCCTGAATCCAACTGGATGCACAAACGTATGCTAGGTCTTTCCGCACGGTTGGCAGCCCTGCCGGAGGGACAAGGCAGCGTCGTAATGAAGCACAAACTTTATGAGTCCCAAGCCAACGATGCCTATTGGCATGGTTTATTTGGCGGCTTGTATTTGCCTCATTTGCGGCGTGCGGTATACAAGGCGATCGTCGAACTGGAAGCGATGCTCGATGCGTGCATCCCGCGCCTCCCCCAGTTCGTGGAAGATACCGATCTTGACGGGATGGACGAAATATATTTGCAGAACGGCGTGATCCAGGCGGTGCTGAAACTGGATGGCGGCGGCGCTGTTCGCGAGCTTGATTCCTATACGTTGAAGCATAATTTTGGCGATACATTGCGGCGCCAGGCTGAACATTATCATCATAGAATTCATCGGAGCGCGGATAGCGCACACGGGCACAGCGGTGCGGGAATCGCCTCAGCGCATGACCGGGTCAGTTTCAAGCACAAGATAGATGCTGTAGACATGGAAGCGGATGACCATGCGCGGGGACTGTTCGTGGATCGTTTGAATGGTGTGTTTGTGAACTATCAGCATGAGCCATCCACCGTCGATGGAGCATGCTTCCGGGCGGATGTGTTTCCGCTGCACATTAAAAAAAGCTTTGATCTTGCGGATAACCGGCTGCTTGTGTCATACCATTTCGCGGGTGAAGTGGAGGGCGTGTTCAGCACGGAGATCAATCTCGCCATGCCGAGTTGCGACGGCTGGAGCGGACGCTACATTCATCAGGGTCAAATTCCCGGTGGTTTCGGTCAATTGCTTGAATTGTCCGCTATGACCGATCTGACACTGGATGACGATGAGCTGGCTGGAAGTGTTGGGCTGAATGTTTCATCTCCAGCGGCATTGCGTGCGCAACCCCATTATTCCGTGTCGCAGTCAGAAGGTGGATTCGAGAAAATCATGCAGGCTGTGACGCTGCAATTGGAGTGGCCGCTCAGAGTAGGACAATTGATTATTACCTTGGAGTTCAATACAAAGAAAGCGTCATACCTGGCACCGCACGCTTAAAAGTGCAGCTGCGATGACGCTGATCGAGTCTCATTCCAACGCTTAAACCTTGGTAATAGCGTGGCTATCGGCCGCGGAGCCGGGTGATAGAGTTTAGTGGTGTCCATAAAATTTCTGGTAAAATTGCGGATTCTCAAAGAGCCAAGCAAGGACCCGTCATGACTTATGTGGTAACTGAAAGCTGTATCAAATGCAAATACACTGATTGCGTAGATGTGTGCCCGGTGGACTGCTTTCGCGAGGGGCCTAATTTTCTGGTGATCGATCCGGACGAATGCATAGATTGCACCTTATGCGTAGCAGAGTGTCCAGTAGAGGCGATCTTCGCCGAGGACGATGTGCCGACGGATCAGCAGCATTTCATAACACTTAACTCCGAATTATCAAAGGACTGGAAACCCATCATTGAGAAGAAAGATGCTCCGGCCGATGCCGATGATTGGGCAAAAATAACAGGCAAGCTGGATAAACTGGAACGCTGATCCGGCAGCGGTTGCTTGTCACCGCATGTTTTCCATTCTGAATTTTCCACAAGCTCCTCTCAGCGACATTTTCGCGGACCTTGCCGCCGGCCTGGAAGCCGGCGTTACGGTGATTACTCCCAATCGACGCCTTGCGATCGCGCTTAAACGCGAGTTCGATGGGGTGCAGGTCGGCCGGGGAAACACCGTTTGGGGTTCAGCGGATATCCTGCCGTTTCCGGCGTTCATTGAGCGTCTCTACGAAGATGCGCTTTATTCCGGGCAGGCGCCTGAATTACCAACGCTTCTCACCCCCGCTCAGGAACAGGTCTTGTGGGAGCATGCCATTAGCCGTTCAGATACGGGCGCGGCCTTGCTTTCCATCGGGGCAGCCGCGCGGCTTGCCAGCGAAGCGTGGCAGCTCATCCATGCATGGCATCTCGGTGCGGCCCTCAAGCGTTTCTCGCTCAATGAAGATTGCACGGCATTTCAGGGCTGGTCCCGGTACTACGAGAAAACAACCGGTCATGCGCGTCAGATCGACCGCGCGCGCCTTTGCGACCTGGTAAATGAATTATGCAAGCACGCGGTGGTCAGCAAACCAAAGCGCCTGGTTTGCTACGGTTTCGATATCGTTACACCACAGCAGGCGGTGTTACTGATCAGGCTCGAGGAGACGGGTTGTGAACTGATGCTGGCGCGGCCGCAGTCGCAATTTCAGCCGCGCGGCGGCAACGCGCAGCGCGTTGCATGTGATAACAGCGATGACGAGATTCATCGCGCGGCGGCGTGGGCACGGGCGCGGATCGAGGCGGATAGCGCGGCACGCATTGGTGTTGTTGTTCCAGAATTCTCAAAGTATCGCAGCGCAATCACGCGTATTTTCAATTCCGTGATGGAGCCGGATATTGAACAATCGCTGCCGGGCGCCGCCAGACGCATACTTCCTTTCAATGCATCGCTCGGCATGGCGCTGAGTACCTATCCACTCGTAAGCGCAGCGTTTCTGATACTTGAACTCGGTGGACGGGAAATTGAGTTCGAGCGCGCAAGCCTTTTACTTCGATCGCCTTTTCTCGGCGGCGCTGAGACTGAAATGGTCAATCGTGCGCGACTCGATGCGCAGCTGCGCAAGCGCGCTGAGCCTATGATCACGCTGGAACGGCTGCTTGTCCTGATCGAGCGCGAACACGGAGAGGCAAGCTGCCCGGTTCTGATGCGGAGGCTCTCTGCCGTTGTGGAATTTCGCAAGGCAAAGCTATTCGGTCTGCAAACACCCTCGGCATTGACGAGAGTAATTTCTGAAGCCCTGCGGATTACCGGTTTTCCTGGCGAGCGTGCCCTGGATTCATCCGAGTATCAGGCACTCGAAAAATGGCATGAAGTTCTTGCCGGTTTTGCTACGCTCGGCTGTGTCATATCGCGCATGGAGTATAGCGACGGGGTATCGCGTCTCCACCGCATGGCAGCGGAGGCGCAGTTCCAGCCCGAGACGCCTGACGTTCCGATCCAGATACTTGGCGTGTTCGAGGCTGCGGGCATGGAATTCGATTATCTTTGGGTAATGGGGCTATCCGATAACGTATGGCCAATGCAGCCCAGCCCGAATCCGTTTCTGCCGATCGAATTACAGCGAGCGGCGAAATTGCCGCGGGGCTCGGCAGTTGCGTCACTGGAACTTGCGCAGCGGCTTACCGATGCGTGGTTGTCGAGCGCGGATGAGATCATCCTCAGTCATCCGCAGCACGGTGATGATCGCGATGCCCGCGAACTTGCGCCCAGTCCACTGATCGCACACCTTGCCAGCCGTGAACTTGTGCTGCCTGCTTACGCAAGCCACCGCGATCTGATTCATGGCGCAGGCCGGCTTGAGTGCATAAATGATGACAAAGCACCGGCACTCGATCAGGCGCTTACCGGGATAAGCGGCGGTGTCAGCGGCGGCACGGCGGTGATAAAAGATCATGCCGCTTGCCCATTCCGCGCCCTGGCGGTGCATCGATTTGGCGCGGAAAGTACGAAAACTCCTCACACGGGTCTTGATGCAATGGAGCGAGGTATATTGGTGCACCATGTGCTCGCGCAAGCGTGGAGTGAGCTCAAGACCAAAAGTGCGCTGGATGCCATCAGCGATGACAATCTTGAATCAATGCTCGTTCATGCCGCGGATGAGGCGATCGCACGTATCCATCGGGACCGTCCAACCACGCTTTCGGGGCGTTTCGCGGAGATTGAGCAGCGGCGCCTGGTGCGGCTGGCAAGTGCATGGCTTAACGAAGAGAGGGCGCGTGGCGATTACGCAGTCATTGCTATCGAAGACAAGCGCAGTATTGAGATCGGCGGGCTCAGATTGTCGACGTGCCTCGACCGCGTAGACGAATTCGGCGATGGACGCCGCATCATCATCGACTACAAGACTCGGGCGCCATCCGTGAATACCATGCTTGGCGACCGTCCAGAGGAGCCGCAATTGCCATTGTATCTCGTCACCGCCGAGCCGGGTGCCAAAGCGGTTGCGTTTGCGCAGGTCAAGACGGGTGACATGCGGTTCGCCGCTCTTGTAAGCGACAGTGATTTGCTGCCCGGAGGGAAGGCGCTGTCCGAATCGAGTCTGGGTGAGCGGTACGGCTCATGGGAGGAGCTGGTTGCCGCCTGGCGCACCGATCTTGCTCGCATCGCTGTTAGTTTCTCCAGCGGTGATGCTCAGGTTGATCCGAAAAAATTTCCGCATACTTGCCGCAACTGTGACTTGCAATCCTTCTGCCGTATTGATGAGCGTATGGAGCGCACATTTACCGGGCGGGGAGACGAGGAGTGAGTACTACTTCAACTGCGCCCGATACACCGGATTTCTCCGAGCGCCGCCGTGCGCTCAACCCTGAGTATTCCTTTATTGTTCAGGCGCCCGCCGGGTCGGGTAAGACCGGGCTTCTGATTCAGCGTTACCTCGCACTGCTTGCATGTGCCGATGAGCCGGAAGAGATCGTCGCGATTACGTTTACCCGGAAAGCCGCGGCGGAGATGCGCGAACGCGTAGTGGCGGCGCTTGTGAAGAGCGGCAACGCACCTGATTCCGCTAAGATCTCTGAAACCCCTGAAACCGGCCACCAAAAACTTACTCGCGAGCTTGCTGATTCTGTCTTGCGGCGAGACAGGCAGGCTGACTGGCACGTCATCGAAAATCCGGCACGATTGCGCATTCAGACTCTTGATTCGTTGTGCGCGTCGCTAACACGCCAGATGCCGATGCTATCGGAATTTGGCGCGCAACCGGAAACAATCGAGGACGCATCCGATCTATATCTCGAAGCGGCACACGCAACCATTGGTCTGGTCGAAGGCGACGATGCAGTGGCGCAGGATGTTCAGTGCTTACTGGAGCACCTCGACAATGATGTGGCTCGCATCGAAACCCTGCTTGCCGGAATGCTGGCGCGGCGCGACCACTGGCTGCGCCATATTCATGGCAAGGACCGTGATGAGCTGGAAATGGCGTTGAAGAATACGCGGCGCGGGGCACTGAAGCGCCTGTGTGATCTATGTGGACACTATCCTGTCTCGACGCAAAGCGAGTTGGCTGGGCTTGCACACTATGCCGCCAGTCATTTAACCGCTGGCGGCGGGGGAGCGCCCATTGTTGCGTATGAGGGAGTCAATGCAGGCGGTGGGCTGCACGACGATGAAGAGCAGGATGTTGCCGGTTGGGTTGTCATTGCTGATCTGTTGCTCACAAAAAGAGAGGGTATTTGGCGCAAGCAGCACACGGTCCGGGAGGGTTTCCCGCTCGGCGGTACCAAGGCTGAAAAAGCAATCGCAAAGTCATGGAAAGAAAGAGCGCTAGCGCTGGTTGACGTGCTGGCGGCGGATGATGGCGAGACACTGCGCCATGCGTTGCATGATATTCGGTTTCTGCCCCCACCTGCTTATACCGAAAAGCAATGGGAAGTGCTGGGTTCGATCACGCGGCTGTTGCCGCGCGCCGCCGGACAGCTCAAGCTCGTATTTCAGTCGCATAACACGGTCGATTTTACGGAGATCGCGCAAGGTGCCCTGCGTGCGCTCGGCGAGCCCGAGAGGCCTACTGATCTCGCACTCGCGCTCGACTACCGCATTCGACATCTATTGATAGATGAGTTCCAGGATACGTCGATCAGCCAATATGAATTAATCACCAAGCTCACCGCCGGATGGGAACCGGGGGATGGCCGCAGTGTGCTGGTGGTCGGCGACCCGATGCAGTCCATCTACCGTTTTCGCGAGGCTGAGGTTGGATTATTCCTGCGCGCCCGTGTGGCGGGTATTGGCAACGTCGTCCTGCATCCGGTTTCTCTTTCCAGTAATTTCCGGTCACAGCGCGGTATCGTGGACTGGGTCAACGCTACCTTCGAGCAGGTGATGCCGCAGCGGGAAAATATCACGCTTGGCGCGGTTTCCTATACGCCGTCAGTTGCGACGCACGGCTTACTTGCTGGTGCGGCAGTCAGCGTACATCCATTTTTCAATAACGACCACGCAGCCGAGGCAGCAAAGGTGGTAGAAATTGTCATGCAGATGCGGCGTGATGATCCGTCCACCACCACGGCAATTCTGGTGCGCAACCGCAATCATCTTCATCAAATTGTGCCCCGGCTCAAGGAGGCCGGAATAAGGTTTCGTGCGATCGAAATTGAAGGACTGGCCCGCCGGCCGGTGGTGCGGGATTTGCTGGCGCTGACACGCGCACTGGCACATCCGGCGGATCGTCTGGCATGGCTTGCGTTACTGCGCGCGCCATGGTGCGGCCTTACGCTCCAGGATATTCACGCGCTCGTTTCTGCGCGTACAGCCGCTATTCCTGACAACATAGGCGATTCAGCCGGTGAGGGAGCGGGACGAAACACCAAGGCAAACAATCAAACAGTATGGGAGCTGCTCAATGATGATGCGCGCATGGCGGCGGTTTCCCGCGATGGTTACGCCCGGCTGCTGCGTGTGCGCGAGGTGCTGAGGAATTGTATAGATAATCGCTGCCGCCAATCGCTCCGTATGACCGTTGAGGCGGCATGGCTTGCGCTGGGAGGTCCCGGCTGCATTGAAGATGTAACAGACCTTGAAGACGCTGCAGTTTATCTTGATTATCTTGAAGCGCACGAGGAGGCCGGCAACATTCCCAAGCTTGCCGCATTGGAGGAAGGACTCGCCAAGCTCTATGCGTTACCTGACCTGCAAGCTGACGACGCATTGCAGATCATGACCATCCACAAGGCCAAGGGACTTGAATTCGATTGCGTAATCGTGCCCGGCCTCGGCCGCTCGTCACGTTCCAGCGACAAGAAGTTGTTCATGTGGATGGAACAGCCACGTGCCATACTGTTTGAGGGAGAAGTTAGTGAAGGAAACGATTTGTTGCTTGCACCGATTCAGGAAACGGGCGCCGGCGACGATCACATTTATTCCTGGCTGGAGAAACTCGATGGTGAGAAAGGGCGTTTCGAGGACGAGCGGCTGCTCTATGTTGCCGCAACTCGCGCCAGACAGCGCCTGCATCTGCTTGGCAGTACGGGTATCGTTTACGATGGCAATGGAGGCTTCGAACTGAGGCCTCCCGCCGGAAAAACATTGCTGAGCAAAATTTGGTCTGTGGTCAAGCCTGCTTATGCAGACGTTGCGGCACAAATAATGGCTTCCGATATGTGTTCGATCACGGATGCGGAAGAGAGCGGAAAAGAGGAAAAACTCTTGATCGATCAGTCGTTACGCCGCCTTGTCTCCGATTGGACGCTGCCAGCCGCGCCGCCACCGGTGCGGTGGAACGCGCAGCGGCAGATGATACCGGTGAGAGGCGATATCGAGTATTCATGGGCCGGTGAAACGGCCCGCCATATTGGAACCATCGTGCACCGCTGGCTGCGGCGTATCGCGGAGGACGGCGTGGAAAGTTGGAGTATGGCGCGGATTCAGGTTTTGCGCGATACTTTCAAGCGCCAGTTGGTTGCATGTGGCATGGATCGCAATGGCAGCGATACCGACACAGCCGCAGGGCGCGTAATAACGGCACTTGCCCAAACAGTGACGGATAAGCGCGGGCAATGGTTGCTTGGACCGCAGCGGGATGTCTACAACGAGCTACGCATGACGGCGATTATGGAGGGTGAGCACAGGGATCTTATTATCGATCGCACCTTCCGTGATGCGGAAGGCCGGCGCTGGGTCGTGGATTACAAGACCAGCAGTCATGAAGGCGCGGATATCGAAGGATTTCTTGATCGCGAGCAGGATCGCTACCGGTTTCAACTTGACCGCTATGCCGCACTTATGCGTATGATTGACGATGAGCCGGTGAGGCGAGGACTGTACTTTCCGTTGTTAAAGGGATGGCGAGAGTGGGGCGGTGAAGAATAAAGTCCGACGGAAGGGATCAGTGAAACCTCCAAGTTATTCGCGGGTATCACTAAACGATTGTTGGACGGCGAGATAATCATGCGGCTGCTATTGTATGCATTCGGGTTTCTTTCAATCGCTGGGAGCGTCCCAGCCACGGCCGAGCCATTGCGTCCAGAGATCGAAACTTTTATCGGTGAGATGGTGGCGAGGCATGGATTCGAACAGGCTGAACTGGAGAATATATTTGGCGCGGTAAAGTTTCAGCCAACCATCATCGATGCAATTTCCCGGCCGGCGACCTCCAGGCCATGGCATGAGTTCCGTCCTATTTTTATCAACCCGCGGCGCCTAACGGGCGGCGTCGATTTCTGGAATAATCATGCCGCGACGTTGGAGCGGGCGCGCAGGGAATTTGGTGTCCCCGAGGAAATCATCACCGCGATAATTGGTGTGGAAACCACTTATGGCACGCAGACCGGTAAACACCGCGTGCTGGATGCATTGACCACGCTGGCCTTTGACTACCCAAGGCGCGCCGCATTCTTTCGGGACGAGCTGGAGCAATATCTACTGCTGGGACGAGAGCAGGGCGCCAACATCCTTAATATCAGGGGCTCTTACGCCGGAGCCACCGGTATTCCGCAATTCATGCCCAGCAGCTACCGGCGTTATGCGGTGGATTTCGATGGGGACGGCAAAGTTGATTTAGCCGGCAGCGCGGCGGATGCCATAGGCAGCGTCGCGAATTATCTGAAGAGCTTCGGCTGGGAGACGGGAGGAACGGTAGTGGTTCCCGCTATGGTGAATGGCGAGAATTATCGCAGTGTTTTATTCGCGGGGAGCAAGCCGTCGTATACAGTGGAAGAAATACGAAAACTGGGTGTCATGACACGGGAGGACATCCCCCATGATCATCCGGCCACTCTGCTTGAGCTGGTAAATAACGGCGGAAACGAGTATTGGCTGGGCTTTAATAATTTTTTCGTTATCACGCGCTACAATCGCAGCGTGCATTACGCCATGTCCGTGTGGCAATTGGCGGAAGAGATTCGCGTAGCACGGGATTCCGGCTCGCGGCAAAAGTAGTTCACATCCTGACTTCTAATCAAATCGGGTAACTGTCAGATGAAGTTACGACTACTACAGCTATATGTAGTAGATAAGTGTCCATAATTTCTGAGCTGCCTACGCGGCAGTGAACGTTTCACCACGACGGCAATCCCGTGTTTGAGTTTTCTTAGCTGCCTACGCGGCAATGAACCCAATGCCTGCCCTCGGAATGCCGTTTCAACTTTTCTTAGCTGCCTACGCGGCAGTGAACTCAAACTGGTCTTTCAATTCGCTGATCCTGGCTTTCTTAGCTGCCTACGCGGCAGTGAACAACATTAGTACGCTGCCTTATACTCACTTCCTTTTCTTAGCTGCCTACGCGGCAGTGAACATCAAAGTCCCGATGTATCAATATGAATTCGCTTTCTTAGCTGCCTACGCGGCAGTGAACATGAACAGGCACCGGTAATCATGTTGCCCGATTTTCTTAGCTGCCTACGCGGCAGTGAACCTGATGCAATGTCATTTTGGATTGAT
>JBDSSX010000350.1:0-7850 GCA_039928555.1 Nitrosospira sp.
GCGGCCATGATAACAATGAATTCGCCGACAAAACCGCTGGTCCCGGGTAATCCCGCATTAGCCATGCCGAACAGCATGAAGAACGCGGCAAATACCGGCATTTTATTGGCCACGCCGCCATAGTCGGCGATCTGGCGTGAATGCAGGCGGTCGTAGAGCACCCCCACGCATAGAAACATGGCGCTGGAAATAAAGCCGTGCGAAATCATCTGCACCATCGCGCCTTCGATTCCATAAGCGTTAAATAGAAAGAAGCCCAGCGTGACGAATCCCATGTGCGCCACCGACGAATAAGCAATGAGCTTTTTCATGTCTGCCTGCACCAGGGCAACGAGTCCGATATAGACGACCGCTATCAACGACAGCACGATCATCATGGTCGAGAGATACTGGCTTGCATCCGGCAGGATCGGCAGCGAGAACCGCAAAAAGCCATAACCACCCAGCTTCAGCAGGATTGCCGCCAGTACCACCGACCCGCCGGTAGGCGCTTCCACGTGCGCATCCGGCAGCCAGGTGTGCACAGGCCACATCGGTACCTTTACCGCAAACGCCAGCAGGAACGCGACAAATATCAGGATTTGCGGTGTCAGCGGCAGCGGCAGCTTGTGATAATCCAGTATCGAAAAACTTCCGCCGGAAACCTGGTAGAGATAGATGAATGCCACCAGCATTAATAGGGAGCCCAATAGCGTATAAAGAAAGAACTTGATCGCGGCGTACACGCGGTTGGGGCCGCCCCAGACACCAATGATGAGAAACATCGGGATCAGTGAAGCTTCCCAGAAGACGTAAAACAGAATCGCATCAAGTGATGAGAACACGCCATTGACGATACCTGACATGATAAGAAACGCACCCATGTATTGGGATACCCGTTTGCTTATCACCTGCCACCCTGCGATTATCACCAGCGGTGTAGTAAAACAATTCAGCAGAATCAGCGGCATGGCGATGCCATCCACACCAAGATGATAATGGATGTTGAAGCGCTCGATCCAGGCGCTATGCTCCACAAACTGCATGGCGTTCATTAGTGGATCAAACTGGGTATAGAGTGGAATTGCCACCAGCAAGCCCGCTACCGATCCGGCGAGCGCAAGCCATCTTGCCGGTTGGGCATTACGGTCGCTACCGGTGGCAAGCACGCCAATGCCGGCAAAAATGGGTAGCCAGATGACTAGACTTAACAGGGGAAGGCCAAACAACATGTTTATTCCGTTTTTTTATTCATTAGCGTGTAGCAAAATAGTGGGCTGAAAACCGTAATAATATTTATCTATTCTTGTTTTCTTAGGACCCGTACAACCAAAAACTCATCAATACAAATACACCAACGATCATGGTGAACGCATAATGATAGATATAGCCGGACTGAAAGCGGCGTACCAGCATGGCGATTCCAGCCACCGCTCGTGCCGTGCCGTTGACGAAGAATCCGTCAATGACTTTTACGTCGCCGAATTTCCATAATCCACCGCCCAGCGCACGCGCGCCACCGGCGAATAGCCAGGAATAGAATTCGTCAATAAAATACTTACGGTCGAGCAAGGTATAGAGCGGCCCGGCGGCCCGGCTTATTTTCCCCGGCAAATCGGTATTTACCCTATACAGATACCAGGCGGTGAAAATGCCGCCAGCCGAAAACCAGAATGGCAGGGTCGTGACGGCATGAGTCATCATTCCCCATATGCCGTGAAATTCCGCCGACATTTTCGCGATGGCTTCATGCTGAGGCAGGATTTGTATGGCGCTGCCGAAATAGTCTCCAAACAGCATCGGCCCGATCAGCCAGCCCGCACCGATGGAGGGTATTGCCAGGAGGATGAGTG
This sequence comes from Nitrosospira sp., assembly GCA_039928555.1. Lineage (GTDB taxonomy): Bacteria > Pseudomonadota > Gammaproteobacteria > Burkholderiales > Nitrosomonadaceae > Nitrosospira. The sequence goes on from JBDSSX010000350.1 coordinate 1,833, forward strand.
GCAGCGTCACCACCCAGGGTGATTCATGAAGATGTTCTTCGGTGTGATGATCCATGCGCGGCGCGCCATGGAAAGTCATGAACACCAGGCGGAAAGTGTAGAACGCGGTGACGAACACGGTGGTTACCGCACAGAAATAGGCAAAACCGGCGCCCGGAATAGTTGCAAAATGAACGGCCTCAATGATGGCATCCTTGGAAAAGAATCCGGAGAAACCAGGCACGCCCGCGCTTGCCACCGCGGCGATAAACATCGTCCAGTAGGTAATGGGCATGTATTTCTTGAGTCCGCCCATTTTCCGCATGTCCTGCTCATGATGCATGGCGATGATCACGGAGCCCGCGCCCAAAAATAGCACCGCCTTGAAAAATGCGTGGGTCATGAGGTGAAAAACCCCCGCCGAATAAGCCGACGCGCCCAGCGCCACAGTCATGTAACCCAGTTGCGACAAGGTCGAATAGGCCACCACACGCTTGATGTCGTTCTGCACAATTGCCACCAGGGCCATGAATAGCGTGGTGATGCCACCGATCACCAGGATGAACGATAGCGCCGTCTCGGTTAACTCAAATAATGGCGACATGCGCGCCACCATGAAAATACCCGCGGTTACCATCGTGGCGGCATGAATCAGCGCGGAAATAGGTGTTGGACCTTCCATCGAATCCGGTAGCCATACGTGTAGCGGGAACTGTGCGGATTTACCCATCGCGCCGACAAACAGCAAAATGCAGACCACTGACAATAGCGCCCACGGTGAATCGGGAATGACTTCAATTGTCTGCGTCATGAGCTGCGGCGCCTGGGAAAATACCGCCGCATAATCCAGCGTGCCGAAATACGTCAGCACCAGGCCGATACCGAGGAGAAAACCAAAATCGCCGACACGGTTGACCAGAAAAGCTTTCAAGTTGGCATAAATCGCAGTGGGACGGGTGTACCAGAAACCAATCAGCAGATAAGAAACCAGCCCCACCGCCTCCCAGCCAAAGAAAAGCTGGAGAAAATTATTCGACATCACCAACATCAGCATCGAGAAGGTGAAGAGCGAGATATAGCTGAAAAAACGCTGATAGCCGGGATCTCCATGCATATAGCCGATAGTGTATATATGCACCATTAACGACACGCCGCTCACCACGACCATCATCATGGCCGAGAGTTGATCGATCAGAAATCCAACCTCGAAACGCGTATCGCCAGAAATCATCCAGGTATAAACGCTGCCGTTATAGATGTTTCCTTTCAATACATCCATAAAAACGGCGATGGACGCGACCACGCACACCATCATCAGCGCAATGGTGGTGCGATGACTCCAGGCTGGCCCGATCATTCGGCCAAACAGTCCGGCGATAAGCGCCCCCGCCAACGGAGCCAGCGGGACCAGCAGGTAAAGTTTTTGCATCTCAGTCATAAAAATTCATCTTCTTGTTTTTGGGGCCGCCCGTCTCTGATCCCGGACCTGATCCGGGCCGTAAAATTACCCCTTGAGTTTGTCCAGATCATCCACATTGATAGTGTGCAGGTTGCGAAACAGCACTACCAATATCGCCAGCCCAATGGCGGATTCCGCCGCGGCCACGGTAAGAATGAAAAACACGAAGATCTGCCCCGACACATCTTGCAGATAATGCGAGAATGCTACGAAATTCATGTTTACCGCCAGGAGCATCAGCTCGATTGCCATCAACAGGATGATTACATTTTTCCTGTTGAGGAAAATGCCGACAACACTGATGGCGAACAGAATCGCACCAAGGACAAGGTAATGGGATAACGAAACCAAGCTAACGACCCCTTTTCAGGACAACATCAAAACAACGTCATACGACTACTTTTTATTCTTTCTTCTCCGGCTTTACTCTTTCTTCTCGGACGGCATCGACACCATCCGCACCCGGTCTTCACGCTTCACCGCCACCTGCTTCGCCACGTCAAGACCTTTGGAACCGGTACGGCGGCGCAACGTCAGGGCTATGGCGGCCACTATCGCCACCAGCAAGAGTACGGCCGCCAGTTCGAATGCATAAACGTATTCGGTGTAAATCAAACGGCCCAATTCCTTGGTATTGCTGTAATCGGCGGCGCGCGAAGGCGGCGCCGGCATTTCATCAATACCAAACTGCTCACCCATCAGCACCATCGCCATTTGGGCCGCCATCACCAGCGCCAGGAACCCGCCAACTGGAAACCACTTCCAGAATCCCTCACGTAGATGATCGAGGTTGATATCAAGCATCATGACCACAAACAGAAACAGCACCATCACCGCCCCGACATACACCAGCACCAAGGTAATCGCGAGAAACTCCGCCTCTAGCAGCAACCACAATCCGGCGGACGTAAAAAAAGCCAGTACCAGCAGCAATGCCGAATGCACCGGGTTACGAGCCGTGATGACACCCAGTGCGGATAGCACCAGCACTGCCGAAAAAAAATAAAAAGTTATATCTTGAAAACTCATGTGGGCATTTCTATAAATTCGAAGCTCTGTAGGTCGGTTAGCGTAGCCTTATCTGACAATTTAGCCGGTGAATCCCCTCATTTTCCAATTCATCGGTAGCCCGCATCCGCCGCCCTGTCTTTTGCTATCTGGTCCTCATATCGATCTCCCACCGCCAGCAACATTTGCTTGGTATAGATCAGATCGCCGCGTTTTTCGCCGTGGTATTCGAGAATTCGGGTCTCGACGATGGAGTCCACCGGACAGGATTCCTCGCAGAAACCACAAAATATGCATTTTGTCAGGTCGATGTCGTACCGTGTGGTACGGCGGGTTCCGTCATCGCGCTGCTCGGATTCGATAGTGATCGCCAGCGCGGGACACACCGCTTCGCACAGCTTGCACGCGATACAACGCTCTTCTCCATTGGGGTAGCGGCGCAGCGCATGAAGACCGCGAAACCGGGGGGATTGCGGCGTTTTCTCTTCGGGAAAATGCACCGTAATTTTACGCGCAAACATGTATCGCCCGGTCAGCATCATCCCCTTGACCAGTTCAAACAACAGGAAAGTACGGAAAAAATCCTTGATGCGGTTCATGGCTTTCTCCTGTCTCAGTGGAACCACAGGTTAAGTGGAAATGCGTTCCGAATTGACGGTGGAAATTGCATTACCAAACCCACTAGCACTATCCAGACAAGCGTGATCGGAATGAACACCTTCCAGCCAAGACGCATGATCTGATCATAGCGGTAGCGTGGAAAGGTGGCGCGGAACCAGAGGAAACAAAACAATAAAAACGATATTTTCAGCACCAGCCAGATAAAACCCGGAATCATGGTAAACGGTGCGATATCGACCGGCGGTAGCCACCCTCCCAGAAAAATGATGCTGGCAAGCGTTGCCACCAGGATCATATTGGAGTATTCCGCCAGAAAGAATACCGTGAACGCCATGCCGGAATATTCAACATGGAATCCGGCGACAATTTCCGACTCACCTTCGGCCACATCAAACGGTGCGCGATTGGTTTCCGCCACACCGGAAATGAAGTACACCAGAAACATGGGAAATAGTGGAATGAGATACCAGTTGATAAAACTGCCGCCCTGCTGACCTTTGACAATATCGCTCAGGTTCAGACTCTGCGACATCATCAGCACGCATACCAATGCAAAACCCATCGCCAGCTCGTAGGAAACCACCTGCGCGGCGGACCGCATCGCACCGAGGAAAGCATACTTGGAATTGGAGGCCCAACCCGCGATGATAACCCCGTAGACCCCCATGGAGGTCATGGCCAGAATATAAAGCAGGCCCGCATTGACGTCGGCCAATACGACCTCGGGAGAAAACGGCACTACCGCCCATGCCGCCAGAGCTGGCGCGAAGGTCAGCACCGGGGCCAGCACAAACAAGAATTTATTCGCACCACTGGGAATGATGATTTCTTTCATCACGGCCTTGACCGCATCCGCGATGGGCTGCGCCCAGCCGCCCAGCCAGGGAATACCGAAGAAAGTCACTCGATTGGGTCCGACACGCATCTGCATGAAGGCGATAATCTTGCGTTCCGCAAATGTGAGATAGGCCACAGCAAGCATCAATGGCAATATGATGGCGACAATCAACAGCGCGTTCTTGGTCAGAACGAAAAGAGCGGGACCCCACTCGGAACCAAAAAAGTCCCCGAATAATTGTTGTGCGTATTCCATCAAATCACTCTGATCGCTTCCATCACAATCGTTCTACCAGAATTTCACCGAACATTTCACCCAATGCCGCCGTCCGGGGATGTGCGGAAGCCACACGCACACAATTGGAAGGCAGTTTATCGTCCCGGGCTGCCGGCAGTTGCACTTCGCCCTCCCCCTGTTTCAACCTTATGTTGTCACCCGAACTTATGCCCAGCGTGTCCATTAACTCCCCTGACATCCATGCCAGCGGTGCGGCGGCATCCCGTGTGCGCTGCAGCGACTCGGCGCGGCGCACAATGGGGTCGGCCTGATGGATCGGGACTTCGCCGATGCGCTGAATTCCGCTGCTCATCGACTCACTCATCAGCCCAATATCACCTACGGAGAAATTTCTCAGATTATTATTCAAACGAGTACCGGCATCACCGCCGGCCGGAAGAATCCCCGCGCGTACCTGCTCCGGCGTGTCGTAATCAAAGCCATCAAGCTCCAGCATATTGCCCAATACCCGCAAAACTTTCCAGGCCGGGCGCGTGTCGCCGAGGGGCGCGACGACGCCATTGAAACTTTGCACACGACCCTCGGTATTGATAAAAGTGCCGGATGTTTCGGTGAAGGGCGCAATCGGCAGCAATACGTCAGCGTAATCCCCCGCAAGAACGGCTTGACTCTTGTACGCATTCATCACCACCACCAGCTCCGCCTCGTCCAGCGCTTCCATCGTCCGCCGCGGATTGTAGCTGTCCAGCTCCGGTTCCAGATTCATCAGCACGTAAGCCTGGCACGGCTGTGAGGGATGCGCAGCCGCACCCGTCCCCAGCATTTGCGAAGCGTTCATGTTTCCCGGTTGCGGCTGACCGGAATCATTGACGGCCGCACTCAAACCCTCATTGTCAGGAATTGCGCCGGCAATATAGGCGCCGACGCTATTGGCGGCCTCACCCAATACACCGAACTCTGCTTCGACAATCTGCGCGATATGCTGTGCCAGCCCGTGAATATCCGCATATTGCGGATGATGTTGCGCCATGTTGCCGAGAAAAACGGCGGCGGGTTTATTATTAATGAGGCTGGCCGCCATTGCCCGCGCGGTATCTGTCACACTGATGGAACTTGACGCATCTTTTGCTCCATCAGGAATCTCCACCCCCTTCAATTCCGCCGCGGCTTTCAAGACTTGTGCCAGCATCACCGCCATTGCAGCGGGCGCGACGATGGCGCGATTCGCTATTTGGGTAAGCAGATCGTCATCTACCGGATTGACCAGATTCAATTGAGCACCCTGCTTTACCGCCTGACGCAAACGCTGCGCAATAAGAGGATGATCCTTGCGCAACGTGCTGCCAATAACCAGCGCGGCCTTCAAGCGGGAAATATCGGCGATACTCATCCCGAGCCACGGCACGCCCTGCAAATGTTTATCCGCACGAAAATCGGATTGACGCAGGCGATGGTCCACATTTCCGCTACCCAATCCTCGCACCAGTTTTTGTAGCAGATAGAGTTCTTCAAGCGTACTGTGAGGAGAAACCAATGCGCCGATACTCGATGCCCCGTGTTTTTCTTTTACGGCTCTCAATCCGTTTGCAACGAATTCCAGCGCGGCTTGCCAATCGCATTCCTGCCACTCGCCATCGCGCTTTATCATTGGTGTGCTCAGGCGCTCGTCCGAGTTTAACCCCTCGTAGGAAAAACGATCCTTATCCGACAGCCAGCACTCGTTGATTTCCTCATTCTCACGTGGCAACACACGCATTACACGATTCTGCTTCACCTGAACCACCAGATTGGAACCAAGACCGCAATGCGGACTCACGGACCTCCGGCGCGACAATTCCCAGGTGCGGGCCGAATAGCGGAATGGCTTGCTGACGAG
>JBDSSX010000351.1:0-5797 GCA_039928555.1 Nitrosospira sp.
ATCATCCCCGCCACCCCGCGCCCGAGTTCGAGACAAATTTTTGGCAACTGCGTCGTCTTGCCCGAACCGGTCTCGCCGCACACAATCACCACCTGATTTTCCCGAATCGCGCGCATGAGCTCCTCACGTCGCGCCACCACAGGCAGATCTTCCGGATAAACGGGTTTTGGCAGATTAGCCAGACGCCATACGGTATCCATGGCTGGGGATTTTTTCATTCAGGGGTTTGTAACAACAAAGGAAGCATATTTTAACGCAGGGGAACGGCTGGGCGAGGAATGCTCAATCAAAATATGTCGCGTTTCGTCCGTTGGGTAGATTTTCGTAGGATGGGTGGAGCGCAGCGCAACCCATCATCAGGCTTATTTCACCTCACTAAACTCACCGTCGCTTGCCTCACCGCTTCCAGCCCAATCCCTGGGTATATAACGGCGTTGCCAGATGCCGCGTTCGCTTTTCCGGATTTTGCTGGGAGAGCGAGGATTGCAATCTGGCAAGCAGCGTGAAAAGCCTCCCTTGATGCGCCGCCAGCGATCGGAATAATTGGCGTCGCCAGTCGGCACCGCCCAGATGCAGTGCAAGTGCTCCGGCAGGATTAACCATAGCGTCGAGGCGAAAAGGATGCGCGGCTTTACCGTAGCGAAACGCTGTACTTAAGAGGCCAATATAATCCACAAATAGGCTTTTGCTGCGGTCAGCCAGCGCCACGGTGAAAAATAGCTGCCGCCTTTGACAAAATTGTGCCGGTATTCGGTCATGGGTTTGATATGGGGTGCTGTGTCTGGTTTTGGTGGGTTGCGCTTTGCTCCACCCACCCTACGTAAGCGCAGGAGAATGGTTCATAGGCAGATTTCTCATTAGGTAGTCATGCACGAGAAAGGCGCATTTTACCGTAGTGAAGCGGTTCGCGAGATACGTTCAAAATTCAAGGTCGTAAATTCGGTCACTGGCAATTTCCAGATTCAGGTCTATAGTTAGGTTGGTTGATGCCTGAAGTGTTTTTTTGCAGCCATGATCAGAAACCCTCGTACAAAACGATTCTTGTCCGTCACACTGCTTATTCTGGGTGGCATACTGATGTTTTTGGCACCCGAAAACATCTGGATCGGCGCAGTTCTTTTTGTCCTCGGCATTGGGGTCGAGATAGCGGGACTGGTACTCAAACATCGCAAATAACCAGGAAATGCGACAATGCTCCCGGTAATGCCACGATGGATTGAACCACCCTATGCGAGGATCAGTCCTCAGGCTCATTCTCCGCTGATATTCCGGCAGGCATAAAAAAAACCCGGAACCGCATGAACGGCTTCGGGTTTATAGTTTCCACTTACAAAGGAGAGGAACAACTCATCCAACAATTTACATAATAAGCCTTTAAAAAATAAAGTCAAGTACCTTGCAATATGCAATGCGCAGCCTCGATTCTCTTTCAGTCTGAATATGCCTACTATGTCATAAGCTTATTTCTTCAGGATTCACCCGTCTCTATCCGCAAGGTGCGGCGTCTGATCAGCAGCCCCAGCATTCCCAGTCCAACAAGCATCATCGCATAAGTCGATGGTTCCGGTACCGGGGTAAGGACACCAAATAATCCGTGTGTCTCATCGTTGGGTCCCGCGGTGAAGTACAATAAGTTGCTGCTCCCGGCCAACGTGCCGTTTCCCGGTGAAATGGCCCATAAACCATCGACCGTAAGCGGTTGATTGTTGGCATCCAGTACCTGGCCAAGGTACTCGGAAGTAGTCGAATCATAAATGTTAATGTGGCCGTCACCAAAATTTCCCACCAGCAAGTCGCCCGCCATGGCGCCGAAAGAAGATGGCCCGATAGCCAGTCCCCACGGTGCGTCCAACCCGCCATTTGACGCGATTCGCTCAACAAAATCTCCATTCAGGCTGAATTTATCGACAAAACCTCCCGCGCCTGGAACTTCATCGTTAGTCGCATCATTCCGCAGTGCGTAAGTGACATAGAGCGATCCACCAAGATTTTGAACATTGAAGGGAGCGTACCCGCTGGGAATCCCCGAATCGGTAAACGTTCCGGCCAAAGCGGGTGCCGCAGCCGTGCCCTTGTAAACATCGATCGTGCCGGACTTGAAATCGGCGGCGTAGAGATAATCGTGTCCCGAAACGCTACCAATCGCTGCACCCTTGTAGATGTTATCGGTTGATGCCGGCACGATGGTTTCAGCGGGTACAAGTCCCGTTGTGCCCAGTGCCGGCCGCCAGCCGGAGACCGTGCCATCCTCGTTTACGAATAAAAAGCGATTGCCGTTAAACGATGTAGTACTGTTGAAGACTTGTCCGGTGACACCACTGCCAGGGACCGACACTGTCAGCGGCGCCTTGGCGGTTTCCTGGCTACCCGGATTTACGCTATATAAGGGCGACGTACCAGTGCCATTTGCGGAGACCCAGAATGGACCCGCGGGTGCGAATGAAAGCCCCCATCCATTCTTGAGGCCGGTATCGGTGATTTGTGCGGCATTAACAGTCTGATCATCGGTTACCAAATTGGTCGCGGTAAACGGAACAGCCCAGGCGGAGATAGATAAAAGAGCAAAAACAAACCCTGCGGTGAATGAAGATAGACGGGATCGGATGTGTCGCATGATATTTCTCCTGAATGATTTACAAGAATATTCCATGCCACGTGCAGGCTCTCCCTTCCCGGCGTAGTCAGACTCTCTACCTCTTTCCTGGCGCAAGCCAGAAGCTTTATGATTCGCAACTCGCAACGAAAATACTTCGCAAATTACGGGACATCTTTTTTTCAGGTAAATACTCCCAACTCTCATATACCATGATCAATGTAATGAAACCGTTTTCTTTTCGTTAAGATTTTGTGAAATCAAAAGGAGGCTCAAAAAAATCCAGAACAGATAATTTTATTTGCTGCTACTATCCCTAAACCGGACTTCAGCACTGCGGGAAGTAACATTTCCTAACCCGAATGTTTCATAAATTCGGGCTAAGAACCATAACGCTTATGCGGCTGTCAAAGTTTCTGATAGTAATCGAGAAATCTACACAAGAGGACCTGTGTGAGGAGGGCTTATGAAACGACGCGCCGTACTTCAAAGTCTCGCCACGCTGGCCATGCTGCCGCTGATTTCGGCATGTTCCCGCAGCACAACCACCCCCAATACGCCCGGTGCGATCACTATTAAACCTTTGAACAAGCCGCATGAAGAATGGCGTGGCCTGGTTTCGCCCGCAGCCTACCAGGTGCTGTTCGACGAAGATACCGAGCCGCCGGGAAGCAGTGCGCTTAATAAGGAAGATCGCAAAGGTACTTACCTTTGCGCCGCGTGCTACCTGCCGTTATTCGATAGCGCTAATAAATACGAAAGCGGCACAGGATGGCCCAGTTTTACGCAGCCCGTTGGGGGGCATATGGGCACCACGCGCGATTTCAAGATGATTTTGCCGCGCACTGAATATCACTGTGCGCGTTGCGGAGGCCATCAGGGTCATGTGTTTAACGATGGACCGCTTCCACGTGGCGAGCGCTGGTGCAACAATGGGCTCGCCCTTCGATTTGTGCTAAGAGGCGAACCGCTGCCGGCACTCAGGAGCTGATGATGGGGGGCCAGGTTCATCGTACCCGTCATCATACCCGCGCACGCTCTATCCGCTTCTCGGCGCGCAACGGCATGCCGTTGCTGCTAGGGTTATTGATAGCTACGTTGGCCGCATGCGGACAACCTGATACACGCATCGATACGCACAGCCAATCTGCGGCGACTCTTCCCCCGGGATCACCAGTGGGCATCGCCACTTTTGCCGGGGGCTGCTTCTGGTGCACCGAAGCGGATTTCGACAAGATGCCGGGGGTGATATCCACCACCTCCGGCTACCTTGGCGGCACCACCATCAACCCAACCTACAAACAGGTATCGGCGGGTAAAACCGGTCATATCGAAGCGGTGCAGGTACGTTTTGATCCCGCCAAAACCAGTTTCGCCAAGCTATTGACGGCATTCTGGCCAACCATCGACCCGCTTACGCCCAACCGGCAATTCTGCGATGATGGCTCGCAATATCGTAGCGCAATTTTTTATCACGATGCCGATCAGCAGCAGCAAGCCGAAGCATCCAAAGTTGAGCTTGCAGCCTCCGGCCGTATTACGCAACCGATCGTAACCGAGATATTGCCCGCCACCACGTTTTATCCGGCGGAAGAATATCATCAGGACTACTATATCAAGAACCCGGTCCGCTATTCGTACTATCGTGGGAACTGCGGCCGCGACGCGCGTCTAGCCGAAGTATGGAGTATTTCGCGATGATATTATTGATCCGGCGAGTAAACAGTACGAACGTTATACTGGCGGAAGTCCTATCCTATGGCGTTCAAAGCAAGCCATGGTTGGTTTGGACTGGATTCTGGGTCAAGCCCGGGATGACGAAATTTGCAGTACCTCCTCGCCGGATAAATAGTGATTTAGCGGACGGGGTTTAAAGTGGGTTCTGAAGCAGGGGTTGGAGTTTGGCCTGAATTCAAGTTCTTGGCCGCGTCGCGTCTCGCCCGGAGTTCTGCTGTATCCAAGTCCAGGATTTGCGGATCGTTGGCGCGAAGACCTTCGGTCTGAGGTTCTTTGATATTGGGCTCGCTGGCCTTCAAATCATTAGCCTTTGAATCCCTGATCCCTGCGTTTTTAGCTTTTGGGTCTTTAGTCTTCGTGGACTGGGTCTTCGTATCCGTGGCTGTTTCCTGCTGCCTGGTCTTTGAATCACTGACCGGGGCGTATTTGGCGGCCAGGTTGCCGCTGATGGCGGTGTAACTACGATATTCATTCTGCATCTGCGATTGCAGTTGTGCGTACTGATGGCTGACGGATGTGCGCGCACTTTCCAGATGGCGTAATTTCTCTTCCAGCAAACGTTTGTTATGCGAACTGCTTTTTGCCTCAGCCGTCTTGGCGGCCAGGGAGACATCCTGAATTTTCTGATTTAGTTGCTTGACCAATTCAGCCATATTATTGGCGGCGGTACTGTAACGCCGGTAATGCAGTTCCATCCTCTCGAAATCCGTCATGGGTTTGCTGACAGGGCGTGAGGATAACTCGGACGCATCCCTTGCCGCCGGATCCGGTTCCGCGCGCCCGGCATAAGCGGAGGACAGGCAGATGCCGGATATAAATAGCGCCAGCGCCATCAAACCGATGTACGGGGCCAATGAGCTTCTAATGTTGTAAGCCATGCTTAAGCTCCTGAATGCCTTTATTTCTGTAAAAGAACTTTTGTCAAGACTACGGCGACGGTAAGGGTTCCCCATGCATGATGGTATACCTGTTCAGCGCAGGGTCCCAATTATAATCTGTTGTCATGTCGTTTCCGTCACATTGGATCTCGGCGGAATCAGACGGGACTGTTGCCGCTTTCGAGTATAAGATAAACTGCGTTACAAATAACAATGAACGATAGTTTTTTCCCGTTACAAATATGATCCCCGGTAAATTTATCACGCTCGAAGGCATAGACGGCGCGGGCAAAAGCACCCACCTCGACTGGCTCAAAAATGCTCTGCGGAGCAAGGGAAAAACGGTTGTCGTGACACGCGAACCGGGGGGTACCCCTCTGGGCGAGACGTTACGCGAACTCCTGCTCGACAATAATGAGACAATGCACGCTGAAACGGAGGCGCTGCTGATGTTCGCGGCGCGGCGGGAACATTTGGACAAGGTTATTCTGCCGGCTCTGGCTCGGGGCGACTGGGTGATTTCAGATCGCTTCACCGATGCGAGCTTTGCGTACCAGGGCGGAGGCAGGGGACTGGCAACGCAGAAACT
>JBDSSX010000352.1:0-2751 GCA_039928555.1 Nitrosospira sp.
ATCCTGCGTGAAGGGTTGATGGTTGGCTTTTTTCTTGCTGGCCTGGTTGTGCTGGGAGGATATCAGAAATGGTGGTTGCAACCCATGTTGACGGGGATGGACAATACTACGCTCTATTTCGGCGCCACTCTTCTTACAGCAGTCACCGACAACGCGGCGCTTACTTATCTGGGTTCTCTGCTCGAAGGGACGAGTGCGGAGTTCCGTTACGCACTCGTCGCCGGGGCCGTAACCGGTGGCGGCCTGACGGTAATTGCCAATGCCCCCAACCCCGCAGGCTTTTCTATACTCAAAGGTTCATTCGAGGATGGAACGATTCATCCGTTAGGTTTGCTGGCTGCCGCGCTACCGCCTACGTTCGTTGCCATTCTTGCCTTTCAGTTGCTTTAGTTCGGATAATCCTAAATCCGGCAGTTGGACGGGGCGGAGTGCGCGGTTTTGGGATGCAGAGCAAGGCGCAACTCCTTGGAATGGTCATTCCATTCCAAGGAGTTGCAACACTGCCATGCGCCGTAAAAACCATGCAATCTGCCCTGTAGCGGACTCACCCAAAAGGTGAGCGTAAAATAATACGAAATATTGTTATTAATCATAACACTGATCTATTAAATGAGCGGTCAACTGCCGGATTTAGGATAATTCATTAGGACGTGAGATGATGGCGAAGCAGGTTGCGAGACAATTTTGCCGGTTGGAAGAAGTCCATAACCTGGCCTATAGACGCTGAGCAAGCGGCGAAAATGGCCGCAAACTGACCGCCAGCACTCGGATAGGCTCGCAGAGCTACCTGATGGATTATCTGGGCTAAGTCCGGGTATCCGGGTATTTTGCGATATGTAAAATCCGCTCCCTAGAATCCATATGGCGCGGGAGGCGGATCTTTCTTTGTAGCGCGTAAATCATCATTCTCGGTCCGTAGCATGTCGATCTGTTTACGCAAACGGCTTATCGACATTCGCTCACGCAGCATGGTCGGCACCGTCACCAATGCGCCAATGAGCGCACCCAGGCCAAAGCATGCCGCAATCACCACGGCGAGAGAAGCATCGACACGCCACAGAAAAAATACGACGCTAACGGACACGGCGTTCTGAACCGCGAACATGACAATCAGGAAAATAACGATGAGTGCGGAAACCAACTGTAATGGCATAACGACTCCACTCGTGGGCGATAATTTCCGCCCCTAATGCAGTACCCAGCAACCGGCCGGACTTAAAGAAAACCAGCCGTAAGAACGTTTGGCCAGTTTTTCGACCTTCTCGCTGGGATCAAGTCTGGTGGGGTGCTATAGAAATAATCAGACCGGTACTCGAAAATCGTCGCAGTGGTGCGCCAGAAAAAACCATTCAGCCGCGAACCTTGCGAGCGAAGCCAGTCTCCATCCATTTTTTTATACGATTGGCGTCGCCGATGCGGGTATTCTTTCCCGCAGAATCAAGCAATACAATAATAACTGGCCTACCGGTTATTTTTGCCTGCATCACCAAGCAGCGTCCGGCTTCGCTAAGAAAGCCCGTTTTTGATATGCCAATATCCCAACTCCCGCTATGTACCAGACGGTTGGAGTTGGTGAACTGCAGGCTACGATCGTCGTCTTCAAATTCCACCGCGTGCGCGGCCGTAGTGGAAAATTCACGAATGATGTGGTAATCCTCCGCGGCATCGACCAATTTTGCCAGATCGCGAGCCGTTGAAACGTTGGCCCGGTTTAGCCCTGTGGAGTCAACAAAATAGCTATTCCCCATGCCGAGCTCAAACGCTTTATCATTCATTGCCACAACAAATGCTCGGATGCCCCCTGGGTAAGCGCGTCCCAGCGCAGCGGCGGCACGATTTTCAGAAGACATCAGTGCCAACCGCAATAGTTCCTGACGAGTAAGACTTGCTCCTACCCGCAAACGTGAGCGAGTGTTTTTGAGAACGTCGATGTCGGCGGCTTCTATCATGATTTCTTCGCCAAGTGGTAGTTTTGCATCAAGTACCACTATTGCTGTCATCAGCTTTGTAATGGAAGCGATTGGCATCACCGTATCCGCATTCTTGGTGTAAAGAATACGTCCATGCTGCGTGTCCAGAATCAGCGCAGCTTGTGACCTGAGATTCAACCCGCCCGACTGGGCGAACGCGCCGCCGGCAAATGCAAACATGGCACAAGCCGCAAAGATAACTTTTCTCATTCTGTCTTATCTAGTGGAAGAATTCATTCGCTCACCGCGCGGATCGGAAAATCAGCACTGGCACGGGATACGTTAACAAATATTGAAGAATAGGGAAAGAACTTTATAAGAATTTTGCTGAAACAAATAACCTCGGCAGCGTTGGTTGCAAACCAAGTCCCGGACTCACCGTTCAGGCAATGAGGAGCCAATTCATCGTTTCGGATATTTCACCGGATCGCGGACTGATGACGAATTGGTTTGCGAGGTGATTCGCGTATCCTGGCCAAACCTATTAGAGAAATATCGTTATCATGCCCGCTTACGATAATTCTCGTGCCGGCCTGGTGAGATATCTGGATTAGTTCATCAGCAACCGATGGTCTTCAATAAGCGCCTGCGAAGCGCTTTCAAGCGGCAGTGGCCGTGAAAAATAATAGCCCTGCATCTCGTCGCAACCGTGCTGTATCAGAAAATCCAGCTGTTCCCTGGTTTCGACGCCCTCGGCTATCACTTTCAATCCCAGGCTGTGCGCAAGGTTAATCATTGCTACCGCGATGGTTGCGTCGTCGGGATCAGTGGTTACATCCCG
>JBDSSX010000353.1:0-1974 GCA_039928555.1 Nitrosospira sp.
CCCGGGACGTGGTGCCGATCGCATTACGCAAGTGATCTGGCATATCTGACGCTGGCGGATGTTTATCAAACGATGGAATCCAGACCATGATAAAGCGGCTGTTCGAAGACTCTCCCTTGTTCGGCGCGAATGCGCCATTCATTGAAGGGCTTTACGAAGACTATCTGCAAAATCCGGAATCAGTTCCATCGGAATGGCATCACTATTTTGATAAATTGCACGCAGCGGCAAAACCGGATTTGGGGCAGGATTTCCAGGATGTGCCGCACGGCCCGGTAATTAAATCATTTCTCCGCCTGGCAAATGAGCGCTCATATCGAGGCATGCGGGATACCGCCTGGGAACCGGTACCAGACAAGGATGACCTTGCCCCGGATCGCAAGCAAGTCTCAGTATTGCAGTTAATCAATGCCTATCGTTTTCTCGGCGTGCGTCATGCCAATCTCGATCCCCTCAAGCGCCAGGAAAAGCCGTACATTGCAGAACTCAATCCTGGCCACTACGGATTAACCGAATCAGACTTGGACACCGTTTTTGGCACCGGTTCATTGATCGGTCCGGCCCGTGCCTCACTGCGGGAAATTCTTGAGGTATTACAACATACCTATTGCGGCAGTATCGGCGTCGAATATATGTACATTACCGATACCGAGCAGAAACGCTGGATACAAAATCGCATTGAAGGTCCGCGCGCCCAACCCGATTACTCCGCTGAATACAAGCGCCATATTCTGGAGCGCCTGAACGCGGCGGAAGGGCTGGAAAAATATCTGCACACACGCTATGTCGGCCAGAAACGTTTCTCTGGCGAAGGCGGCGAAAGCCTGATTCCGCTATTGGATAGCTTGCTGCAACGCGCCGGTAAGATGGGCGTGCAGCAGATAGTCATCGGCATGGCGCACCGCGGACGACTTAACGTATTGGTCAACACGTTGGGTAAAGTGCCCGCCGATCTGTTCCAGGAATTCGAAGGCAAGCAACCGCAGGAACTGACTGAAGGCGACGTCAAGTATCACCAGGGCTTTTCCTCGGCGGTATCCACGCCGGGTGGGATCATGCGCTTGACATTGGCATTTAATCCCTCACATCTGGAAATCGTGGACCCGGTAGTAGAGGGCTCGGTACGCGCCCGTCAACACCGCCTGCAAGACAGGGAGGGCAATCTGGTGCTGCCTGTGCTGCTGCATGGCGATGCCGCCTACTCCGCCCAGGGCGTGGTGATGGAAACGCTGAATCTCTCGCAGACGCGCGGTTATGGCACTGGCGGCACAGTGCATATCATCATCAATAACCAGATCGGTTTCACAACCTCTGACCCGAGGGATGCCCGCTCCACGCTTTATTGCACCGACGTATCAAAAATGATCGAGGCGCCGGTTTTTCACGTCAATGGCGACGATCCCGAAGCGGTCATCATGGTGACCGAAATCGCACTTGATTTCCGGATGAAATTCCATAGGGACGTGGTCGTGGACATGGTCTGTTTCCGTACTCACGGCCATAACGAACAGGACGAACCGATGGTGACCCAGCCATTGATGTACAAGATTATTGGCCGCCATCCCGGTACGCGCAAGCTCTATGCCGATAAACTGGAGACGGAAGGTGTCATCAATGCCGGTGAGGCTGAGCAGATGGCAAAGGCTTATCGCGATGACATGGATGCGGGTCGCAATCCCAACAAAACCATCCTTTATGACTACAAATCGCCCAAAGCGGTGGACTGGACGCCTTTTCTGAAGAATGGAAAGTGGAACGCAAAGGTGAAAACCGGATTGCCGGGAGCGGAATTACGGAATCTGGCGGAACGGCTAACCGATATTCCCGGTAAATTCAAATTGCATTCGCGCGTGGAAAAGATTATCGCCGACCGCCGCCTGATGGGTGAAGGAAAGCTGCCGCTGGATTGGGGGATGGCCGAAAATCTCGCCTACGCGGCACTTCTGAAAGATGGCTTCGCCATACGCATTTCGG
>JBDSSX010000354.1:0-4288 GCA_039928555.1 Nitrosospira sp.
ACTGATAAATTCGAGAGAGCCTGGATTGAGTATTTTGAATACTCCATGTAGCAGTATCAATATGCCAACCGTAAGGCGCAAAATAAATTTGCCTAAAGCATCATTTTGAAATGGATTACGCATGGGCGTTCTTCTTTGAACCTAAATCCGGTAGTTGTAGTGATCTCACCATGAAGGTGAAGGTTAAGTAGCGTAAATGTCTTTGTGGGTCATGGTGCTTAATTGAAAAAAAAGCGGTCAACTGCCGGATTTAGGTTAAATGTAACGATGACGAATTCAAGATGGAAGGTGAAGGTACGGCAACAATCGATGCGGTGATGTGATGCGCAGTCCTCCGAGAAGACTTCTATCGATGTTTCTGAATTAGCTGGGCACTTGTTAGTTAGTCCCGGATAACGTCAGTCAGTTCATTTTTTAACCCGGATATTTTACCGGATTGCGGGATTGTTCGGAGGCTCCCTAACGTTGTTTAGTCACAATATCATAGCGCAGAGATAATGCGTCAGATTAAAAATGAGGCATACTCATCCGGTACCATAATAATCTGGGAGGAATGATGTCAGACGAAGACATGAAAGCCGAGTTGGAGCGGTTGCGCAAAGAAAACGAAGCGCTCAAAAAAGGAGCCAGTACCGGGATCACCATGAAGGTGAGCGAAAAGGGCGCGCTCTCGGTGTATGGCATGGGCCGGTTTCCCGTGACGCTATACAAAGAGCAGTGGTTAAAGCTGCTGGATATGTCAGATGATATCCGTGCGTTCATAGCGGCGAATGAGGGGAAATTGAAGACTAAAGATTGAGAATGGGATGAGAAGCATAAATCGACGTCGAACAGAAATGGAAAATTTGTGCCAAGCCCCTTCAGGAACGAAACCTCTGAAATAAATCTTCCGTGGAGCGCTGCTGGAAAATTCGGGACTCATTCAGAGGTTTCTTGAGGTATTGATACGTCTTACATCTTTACATCCGGCGTCCGAAGCGGGATGCACTCAGCTCGATGTCGGCACGCGCCCAAGCCTTTTTGAAACGTGCCTCGATGAGCGCCGCCTGATCATCTTTCTTTTGCGCGCGCAACGCTTGCATCAATCCGTAAAGCGTCCAACCGTTGTTGCGATTGCGCCGCAGGTCTTCCCAATATACAGTCTCCGCTTCGGCCGGACGCCCTGATTCCAGCAGGATGGCGCCCAGCGCCAGTCGTGGCGGAAAGTGAAATTCCGAGGGTTCCGTATACACCAGGGCATCTTCCAGGCGAACCGCCCGTTCAAGGTGCGCGATAGCCTGATCGAATTGTCCACGGGCGGCGGCAATCTCGCCGGCGAGCACTTCGGGCGCGGCGCTCAGTACGGCGCGCGCAGTGTTCTTCGAGAAAAGCGGGAGATCCAATGAAGGATTTTTCATGATTACGCGTAATGCCGCGAGTTCCTGTTCTGCCTGTTCTAATTGTTGCGTCGCGACAAACGCAAGACCGCGCACATAGTGCCAGC
The DNA here is from genome assembly GCA_039928555.1 of Nitrosospira sp. GTDB lineage: Bacteria > Pseudomonadota > Gammaproteobacteria > Burkholderiales > Nitrosomonadaceae > Nitrosospira. The sequence continues at coordinate 1,484 of JBDSSX010000354.1, forward strand.
TTCCCTTCAAGAAGGGATTGGTGGATGGCGGGGCGGGCTCTTCAAGAATTTCCTTCCAATATCCGAATCTCGCAAGCACCCAATATGGCACCATGCGAAATATCGCCGCCATGGGTATCGCCTCCAGTACGGCATCGTCTACCTTGCCGGCAGTCTCCCGTGCGGATTTGATTGCAACTTTGCTTTGGCCATCCGCCGTAGCCGCGAACCAGAGGAAGTGAATGTTATGCGGGTAGTACATCATCGGGTATATCCCCTGGGCGCGGCACTGCGCGATGTAGTCCTCGTCGGCTGCGATGGCAAGTTGATTGCTCTTCATTGAATCGGCGTACCGGCCTACACGCTGATAGATATGTGATGACATGTGTATCATGTGCCCCGCCGTCGGCATCAGCGTCAGCAGGGTATCGGCCGCCTTCTCCGCCCGCTCGGGCGTATTTGTCGGCTCCATGAGATGAATATACATATGCAGCGCGGCAGGGTGCTTCGGATTGCGCCGCATCACTTCTTCGGTGAGTGCCACGATTTCGGCTGTTCCCTCATATGGGCGCCCATCAAGCATCCAGTAGCCCCATGGACGCAGATCCATCATCGACTCGACATAAAGCATCGCAACATCCAGGTCGTCTGGAAAACGCTGGTGTACTTCCCGCATCGACTCCGCGTAAGCCTTGTTGTTCGTGGTCCGGTGCTCGGTTTTCCCCGAGTAACGCTTCTCAAGAGCGCTGATAAGCGCCCGTTCCCTCGGCGACGCGTCTGTCATAAGTGACTTGGCCTGCCGCACAAGCTCAAGAGCCTGTGGCTCCTCGTTCGGTTCCATCATCGCATTGATGTTGGGGCCGAGCACGAGTGCCTGACCCCAGTAAGCCATCGCAAGCCCGGGGTCGAGCCGTGCCGCCTCACGGAACGCCCGGCGTGCCTCGGCATGGTTGAACCCATATGCCAGGTTCAGCCCCTGGCTGATGTATTGCTGCGCTAACTTGTTCCGCGTGCTGACCGGGAATGCATGGGTACCCAGGTTCTGCAATCGGGGTGCAAGCTGTCCATCCGGACCTGGCTTATTCGCCATATCGGATTGCACATAATGCTTGTGACCGCCCTCAGATCCCGCGGAGGCTTCGCGTTTTTTACCTGAGGTCACCTCGTCAGTCTCGGCGAATGCGCCGGAGGCACCTGTCACGGTTAGAGCCAGAATCAATATCGTTGAATGGACGGGATGGGATTGCATGGGTGCTACCTCCTCAAATAAAGGTACTTAACCCGAATGTTTCATAAATTGACGTGCGTCCTCGCTGGTCTTTTGTTTCGTATGGAAATTTTGTTCAGTCGGGCGTATGAATAACTACGCCACTCTTTCAAAAAATATCCCTGCAAAACAAGATCCTGCGCGATCATCACGCAAATATATGAAACATCCGGGTTAATGTTCATGAGCGATAGAAAATTTTTCGTTCTACTCGGCAGTGGTGGGGTCAATTACGGATTTGATGCGGGAAACGCGGTTGGCGGGAAACTCGCCTTGTTCAGCATGCGCCCGGACGGCGGCTTCGTCAGGCGCGATGTAGATACAATAAACCTTGTCTTCGGTCACGTAGCTCTCCAGCCACTGGACTCTTGGACCCATAGTGCTCAGCACGCCGCATGATTTTTGCGATATGGCTTGCAGATCTTGCGGGGTCAGTGAGCCCGCATCGGGAATTTCGCGTTCGATAATATATTTTGGCATTGGGTATCTCCTGGTTTAGTTTGGGTAAATAAATATATGACTGGTCGTCTTGCATAAAGCGTAAAAAAATCAAGGTCTGAAAAAATCGCCGAGTAAATCCTGGCAGCACTGCTTGACCGGTGCAGCTGATTTTTCTATTTTCATTCTTAATAAAGCGCCCTGCCAGGTGTTCAATAACAGATCCGCCATCTCTTCGGCCGATTTATCCGATCTTACCGTTCCTTGCAACTGTGCCTTGGCAAGACCGGATTGCAGCAAATTCCGATAACGGGTAACGGCGGTTTGGAGGGATTTCTGGCAAACATCGCTGGTATCGCCTATTTCTCCCATCAGATTACCCAGCAGGCAACCGCCTTTATATCCGTTTTTTTCAAGCTCTGCGATGAGTTCGTCGAAGTAACGCTGTATCGCGCCGAGTGCGTCAGCGTCGGATTGCTGTAAATAAGCGTCTAATTGGGTGATGAATGGATCGATGTAATGCTGGATGACTTCCGCGCCAAAATCTTCTTTGCTGCCAAAGTAATTATAAAAGGAACCCTTGGGAACGTTTACCGCGTCCAGGATTTCCTGTAGCCCCGTGCCGTGATAACCCTGCCCCATAAGCAGGGTAACCCCCTGGTTTAACAGATTGTCTCTATTGATTTCTTTTTTTGTCGGCTTAAGCATGGGATAATAATACGACCGGTTGTCTCGGATTGTCAAGAAAAAAAGGGTAGCACCCAATTGAGTGCTACCCTGCCATCAGGAATCACATGAATAATTGTTACCGGCAGTTACCGGCCTATGGAGCTAAGTCTTTGCGAGCTGGAGGCAGCGTGATTCTCATCGGCCTTCAGGGCCATCTGGTGATGCAGGCGGGCTTCCTTGATGTTGGCCTCAACAGCCTGCTCGTATTCACGCACTTGCGCGGAAGCATGCGATTGAAGATCCTGCGCTTGTCTGCCATACAGATAGCTCTTGTTCTCATACTGCTCCAGCCGTTCCTGTTGCTGCTTCGCTTTTGCCTGTATCTGCGTAGCTGCATCTTCATAGAACTTTGCTACGGTCTCATGGTCGCCGCGGGTAACGGCTTTCTGAGC
>JBDSSX010000355.1:0-3331 GCA_039928555.1 Nitrosospira sp.
ATGGGGCTATAGGTAAGTTTGAAAAATCCCTCTTTGAGTATCCCGCTGCGTTTAACGGTAAGTGGTTGATCATCAAATATAAAAGATTCGTGCCGCTGCATCACGCCTTCGCAGACCGGCGCGAGGAAACTCCATACTTCCGGCCAGAATTCGCTGACCGGTTGACCGAGGCAGGCGGGATGCTCGGCACCCATCCAATCCCGGCAACTATCGTTGTAAATCTGTATGAGCTTCGGCCCTAAGAACAACATGGCGGGTGACGGCAGCAACAGTACGATATTGATCGCAACCTGGAGGTTGAGCGGCCATGTCTGGATTGGGCCAAGGCCCGATTCAGTCCAGTCATGAGCATAGATGAGCTCGCCCATTTCACTGCCGCGCAACCAACTGGGCATTTCAGACTGATTCATAAATGTTCGTTCCTGTGTTTCCGGTGACGGTTCCTGGTGATAGTGATGACACAAAAAATAATGTATCCGCAAACCGTTCTCATTTTCCATTCAGATTAACATAATTTTACACGATGTCCCCCCTTTGATCGTGCGAAGGCATTTACTGGCCCGGTCGAAAAATATTATGAATTTCGTCATTCCGGGCTTGATCCGGAATCCAGTCCAAACCAGCAGCGGCGTGCTTTGAACGCTACTGGATACCGGGTTTCTCCGGTATGACATTTGTACGGTTTGCTCGCCGGATGAATAGTTACGAATCATCTGCTGAGCGCCTGCCCCATTTGTCGTCCATTCGCGCCGAGACCGCATTGACCTGGATATAAATAGGGCTATACTTGAAAAAAAGAATACCCAGGTTTTGACGTTTGTTACTATTTCGTGACGAACTGATGAAAGGATAGAATGATAGACGATAACGAAGAGCAACTGCTACGCTCTGTTGCCCTGCAGACCTCCAACACCATATTGCTGGCGCGGCAGCGTGCCGAGAACGAACTTAAGCAGGCCAAGAAATCGTTGGAAGAGAGAGCCAGGCAACTCGATCACTCTCTCTCGATCCTGCGCGCCACCATGGAATCCACCGCTGATGGAATTCTGGTCACTGACCAGGACGGTTTTGTACTTCGCTTCAATGAACGGTATCTGCAGATGTGGTCGATTCCACGCGAAATCAGGAATTTGAGCGATCACAGGCAACTGCTGAAATTCTGCAGCAAGTACTTGAAGAACCCGCAGCATTTCCTGGATAGAACGACGCAAATTTATGAGTCCTGGCCGGCGGATAGCTATGACGTGCTGGAACTCGCCGATGAGAGAGTGTTTGAGCGGTTTTCCAAAATTCAGTACATTGAGGATCAAAATATTGGCCGCGTCTGGAGTTTCAGGGACATTACGGCACGCAGGCATGCCGAAGAAGCTGCACGCGAAAGCAGCGAGCGCCTGCGCTTCATGGCGGAGGCCATGCCCCAGAAAATATTTACCGCCCGGGCTGACGGCATCGTGGATTATTTCAACCAGCAATGGCGGGACTACGCCGGACTTGCCCTTGAGCAGGTGGAAGACTGGGGAAACACAAAACTCGTCCACCCTGACGATGTGGATGAGAATACCAGGCGCTGGCGCCACTCACTTGCCACGGGAGAGCCTTTCCAGATGGAAATCCGCTTCCGACAGGCCAATGGCGGCTATCGCTGGCATCTGACCCGGGCCCATGCCAAGCGCGATGCGCAGGGAAAAGTATCGATGTGGGTTGGTTCAAGTACCGATATCGACATCCTGAAACGGGCGGACGAAGAAAAGAAACAGCTTCTTGAGAACGAACGGGCCGCGAGGAACGAAGCCGAGCGAGCCAACCGGATCAAGGATGAATTTCTCTCAACGCTGTCTCATGAACTCAGAACACCGCTTAATGCGATCCTCGGATGGGCGCAACTCATCTCACAGGGAACAATGAGCGAGGAATCCGTTCAGCGGGGTCTGGAAACCATTGAAAGGAACGCGCGCGCGCAGAATAAACTCATCGACGATCTTCTCGAGATGAGCAGCATCATCTCCGGGAAGATAAGACTTGAGGTCCAGCGGCTGGATCTTGCCGGCATAGTCGAGGCGGCGGTTGAATCGGTGGCTCCGGCGGTAGAAGCCAAAGGTATTCATCTCACAAAAATAATCGATCCCGCCGCCGGACCTGTCTCGGGCGACCACAACCGTCTCCAGCAGATAATCTGGAATCTGCTTTCCAATGCGGTCAAATTTACACCAAAGGGTGGCAATATCGAGGTTATCGTTGAGCGGGTAGCTTCGCATCTCGAGGTTAAGGTAAAAGATTCGGGCATGGGTATCAAATCCGAGTTCTTGGCATACATTTTTGACCGCTTCCGGCAGGCCGACTCCTCGCTTACCCGGCACTACGGCGGCCTCGGCCTGGGGCTTGCCATTGTGAAGCAACTGGTGGCGCTTCATGGCGGAACCGTTCATGCGGAAAGCCCCGGTGAGGGATTGGGCGCGTCGTTTATCGTGAGCCTGCCGCTTGCACCCATCAGCGACGGGAGAGATCAATACGTGGCGTCATCAGTGGCCCCGGCTCCGGGCAACCGGTACATTACACTCTCCGGCATAAAAATTCTGGTCATTGACGACGAGCTGGATTCCCGCGAGCTTATCAATGAAGTGCTGACGGAATGCGATGCCGACGTAATCACCGCCGCCAGCGCCGCGGAAGGATTGGAACTCCTGCAAAGCAGGAGGCCGGATGTCATCATAAGCGACATCGGCATGCCGGAAAAAGATGGATACCAGCTCATTCGCGAAGTAAGGAATCTTCCCGCAACTCACGGTGGAAAAACACCCGCTATTGCCCTTACCGCGTTTGCCCGGTCTGAAGACCGGACCCGGGCGATGATTGCCGGTTATCAGATGCATCTCTCCAAGCCTGTCGAATCGCACGAGCTGATTGCCACCATCGGCAGTCTGAGCCGATGGACGCGAAAGCCGCAGATATAGCCCAAATGTTTCATAAATTCACGCGCCCTCGCCGGTCTTTTGTTTCGTATGGAAATTTTGTTCGGCCGGGCGTATGAATAACTACGCCGCTCTTTCACAAAATCCCCCTGCAAAACAAAAATCCTGCACAATCATCCCGCGAATTTATGAAACATCCGGGATAGGGAGAAACCGGAACTATCAGAAATCATGATCATGACCATACCCACCGAGCCCATCGGCAGCATCCCGAGACCCACTGAACTGATCGGGGCGCTCGCAAGCGGCGATCACATGGACCCGAAGCTGGAACCGCTCTACGAGATCGCGATACGGGATACCATCGAGCGGTTTGAAGCGACCGGTTCGCCGGTGATCACCGATGGCGAACAGAGGAAATA
>JBDSSX010000356.1:0-18983 GCA_039928555.1 Nitrosospira sp.
ACCTTCCGGGGTGAGGGGCGCTACGTGGTGAATTGCACAGTTTTTGCGGCACATGGCTGCGTTGCAACTTCTTGGAATGGAACGACCATTCCGCGTCGTTGCGCCTTGCCCTGCACCCCAAAAACCGCACACTTCATCCCGCCCAACTACCGGATTTAGGATAATTCAACAAGATAATGCATAACTGGCGGGAGTGGAGAAAGCACCGGCGCAGTGAGTTGATGACGCGCAGGGAATCAGTCAGCGAGGCGGAGCACCGCTGCTGGAGTACGGCCATCACACGCTCGCTTGAACAGGGTTTTCCCTCGTTGCAAAACAGCGTAGTGGGGTTTTGCTGGCCTCATCGCGGCGAATATGACCCCCGTCCCGCGATGGACTATTTCGGGGAGCGCGGTGCAACGCTTGCACTACCGGAGATTGTGAATAAGCATGAGGCGCTGTATTTTCGCAAATGGTGGCGGGAAGCCCCCATGAAAATCGGTGCTTATGATATTCCGGTCCCTGATAATACCGATCCGGTAACGGTTGGCGCGGTGATAACGCCCATGATCGGCTTCGATCAACAGGGCTTCCGGCTTGGATATGGCGGCGGTTATTTTGATCGCACCCTGGTTGCAATCGTCCCGCGTCCGCTGGCCATCGGTGTTGCGTTTGAAATGCTGCGTCTGGACAGCGTCCACCCCCAGCCGCACGATATTCCGATGGATTTTATTGTGACCGAGGCCGGGATTTACCGGGCAACATCAGCCGGCCTGGATTTAATTTCTATCGAGGAATGCGCGGCGGAGAATACTTTGAGGTAGCGGCGCATTTTACCCCGATCTGATACGAATCCGCGCGCTATGGCACAACGCGAGGCTAACTTTCTGTGCCCCAGCGCGGCATAAGAACGTGCGCCACCCCGAGGTGATCGAGTATGCGCGCCACGACAAAGTCCACCACATCCTGCACACTTGCAGGATGGTGATAAAAACCGGGGTTGGCAGGCAAAATCACGGCGCCGCTGCGCACAAGTTTCAGCATATTTTCGAGGTGAATTGCGGAAAATGGCGTTTCGCGCGGAACCAGAATAAGTTTCCGGCTTTCCTTCAGCATTACATCCGCCGCACGCTCGATCAGCTTTTGACTGAGTCCCGCAGCGATGGCGGCAAGCGTTCCCATGGTGCAGGGGCAGACCACCATCGCGTCCGCCGGGTTGGAACCGGAGGCCACCGGTGCAAACCATTCCTCTCGTCCGAATACTCGCAACTGTCCTTCGGCGGCGTTAAAACGATGCCTGAACAATTCTTCCGCTTCTTTGGCGCGAGACGGCAGCACCAATTGCATTTCCTGGTGCGCGACAATCTGTGCCGCCTGAGAATACAGCAGATAAACGCGATTGCCGCCAGCCAGCAACAATTCCAGCAGACGTATGCCGTATGGCATTCCGGATGCGCCGGTAAAAGCAAGTGTAATGGTTTTTGGTGTACTCATAGGTGCTCGACCGTTTATTTTCCGCGTAATACGATATGTGACATCTGGTGATTCATCTTTTGCAAGTCGGTTGAATCACGAGAGTGAGTGCTTCGCCATCAATTCATTCTATGAATCCAGCTCCCTATGCCGCACCAGAACCTGGTTGTTTCCCGCGAAATAACGCGCCAGCCGTTCAACCAAATATACCGATCGATGACGTCCGCCGGTGCAGCCAATAGCCACGGTCAGGTAACTGCGATTGTCGCGAATGAAACACGGTAGCCAGTCATCGACGAATCGCCTGATATCATCGAACATTCGATTGACATCGATATTCGCATCAAGATATTCGATTACCGGCCCATCTCTCCCGGTAAACGGCCGCAGGAGCACCTCATAGTATGGATTGGGGAGGCAGCGAACATCGAATACCATGTCGGAATCCAGTGGAATGCCATGCTTGAAGCCGAACGATTGAAACAGGAGCGTCAGGCTTGCGGGATTGAGGCCGATGAAATCTCTGATCCATGCACGCAATGAGCTGGCACTCAAGTCGCTGGTGTCAATGCGATTAGCAAGATCACGCACCTCGCGCAGCATTTCGCGCTCCAGCTGTATGCATTCGGGCAACGTCAAGTGACCGTCACTGAGTGGATGGCGGCGGCGTGTTTCCGAAAAACGCTTTACCAGCGTATACGTTTTAGCCTCCAGGAACAGCAGGTGCACATCTATCTCCTGTTGCCTCAAATCAGCCAACTGCTGCGGCAACAAAGGCAAAGTCTCACGGCTTCGGGCGTCGATACTGACAGCCGCCCGCAGATGCGCTGACCCTTTCAAATAAAGCGTAACCTCTCGCAACAAACTTGCCGGAAGATTATCCACGCAATAATAGCCACTATCCTCCAGAGCGGTAAGCGCGATGCTCTTGCCGGAACCGGCGAGGCCGCTAATGACAATCAATTGCATTTTTTTAGATGTAACGATGGCGTGCCGTTAAATTCAAGGTTCATTTTTCAGGCTGTTATTATTTTCCTGATTCTCCATTTCCTGCTGATGCCGCGCGAGAAATTCCTGGGCACTGTCGATCCCTCGCAGTTGCAGAACATAATTACGCACCGCCGCTTCGACCAGCACAGCCAGGTTGCGCCCGGCGGCAACCGGAATGATAACCTTTCGGATATTGATGTCCAGAATGTTTTCGGTAACATCATTGATCGGCAGCCGTTCCATGGAGCTGAGGTCCACGCTGCTGGGTTTTTGCAGATGCACAATAAGCTTCATGTTTTTTTTCCGGCGTACCGCAGTCTCGCCAAAAATAGTACGAATATTCAGCATCCCCAACCCGCGTACCTCGAGAAAATCACGCAACATTGGCGGGCAGCGTCCCTCCAGCGTTTCCGGGGCAATGCGATAGAGTTCCACTACATCGTCCGCAACCAACCCGTGACCACGGCTCACCAGTTCCAGCGCCAATTCGCTTTTGCCGACACCACTTTCGCCGGTAATCATTACCCCCATTCCCAGAACGTCCAGCAGAACCCCGTGCCGGCTACTGGAAGGAGCCAGGGCGCGCCCCAGATAGGGGCGTAATAGCCAGACCACCTCCAGGCTGGAATGCGGCGAACAGAACATGGGGGTATGAGTGGAGTCTGCAAAAATCCTTATTGAGGCTGGCACGGGGGCGCCACCGGCGACGATAACGCACCATAGGCTGCTTTGCGCAAGCCGCTCCATATTCTGCCGCAAGGAAACAAGATCGAGCTGATTGAGATAATCCGCTTCGGGATCGCTCAACACCTGTATCCAGTTAGGATGGATGAAATTGAGATGGCCAATTATCCCCTGCGTAGACCGGGCGATGGCATCATCGTCGAGTTGCCTGTCACCACCGTCCCTGCCTGCCTCCCAGGTGAGAGCCAGCTTTTGCCGCTTGTCTTCAAATAGCTGCGTGATATTGATTCGGGACATTCGATAGCGGCAATAGTTGTGCAATACGATTCATGAGAATGTATCGGTGCGCTTAAACTGCTGAGTCATGGCTATGGACGCATTCTCATGTTACAAGAGAAGATGTCCCGCCCCTTTTTTTTGTTTCTACGATCCTGAATCCGCTCCTGCTACTCCGGTTGTTCCGGCTGTTCCATTTCCTGATTTTTCAACGCGCCATTATTGCGGCGACTTGCATTCTTTTCCTTGTGCCTGAGTATCCGTCGATCGAGTTTGTCCACCAGACTGTCTATGGAAGCATACATATCGGCGCTGTCGGTCTCGACAAAAATGTCTTTACCTTTCACGTGCACATTGGCCTCAGCCTTCTGCCTAAGTTTTTCCACTGACAGGATCACGCTGACATCAATAACATGGTCGAAATGACGCGTGACCTTGCCCATTTTTGAAGTGACATAATCACGCAAGGAGGGGGTAATTTCCACGTGGTGACCGGTAAGATTAAGATTCATCATGCCTCCTGGGCTTGGGGTTAAAATGATTTACGAAGACTAACGGGAGGAATCTGAATGGACTCCCGATATTTTGCGACAGTACGACGAGCAACCACAATGCCTTGCTGTCCCAGAATTTCTGAAATCTGATTATCACTCAATGGTTTTTTTTCATTTTCAGCATTTACCATTTGCTTGATCAGCGCGCGAATTGCGGTGGCTGAACAAGCACCACCAGTATCGGTCGCCACGTGACTGCCAAAAAAATACTTTAATTCAAATATACCACGCGGCGTACGCATAAATTTTTGTGTGGTCACACGCGAAATCGTGGACTCATGCAACTCAAGCGCTTCCGCAATTTCCCGCAACACCAGCGGACGCATGGCAACTGCACCGTGTTCAAAGAACTGTCGCTGGCGATCGACGATGGCAGAGGAGACTTTCAGTATGGTGCCGAAACGCTGATGTACATTTTTGATGAGCCATTTGGCTTCATGTAGTTGACTGGCAAGCCGGCGCGCAGAATCATCATGACTCCGTTTAAGGATATCAGCATAGAGGCGGTTGATCTTGAGACGTGGCATTGCCTCCGGATTAAGACTGGCTACCCACGAACCATTAATCTTTGTCACAACTACGTCAGGAATAATATAACGCGCCACCGTCGAACTGAATGCCGTACCCGGTCTCGGATTCAAGTGAGTGATAAGATGCTGGACTGAACGCAGACATTCGTCGTCGCAATGCAGCAACTTTTTGATTGTGCAGAAATCCCGTGACGCCAGGCTATCGAGATGGCTGTCCACCAGAAGCAACGCGCGGTCACGAAAGGGCGTCTCTTCCGGCAGAGCGTGCAATTGCATGCTCAGGCATTCCCTCAAATTACGTGCGCCCACACCAGGCGGGTCAAGATGCTGCAAGTATTCAAGGGCAATGTGCAGAGCATCGATATCTATTTCAAGCTCGGGTGGCAACAGGCTCACGAGTTCTTCCAGATCCTGAGCGAGGTAGCCGTCGTCATTCAGGCTGTCGATCAGTAAACCCACGATTCGTCTGTCGCGCTCGCCGATCTGGCTCAGGCTGAGTTGCGAGTTAAGATGCTCACGTAAACTGGGAGGCTCCGCCGCCTGTTGCGGAAAATCGCGCTCCTCGTCTTCATCACGCGTGTTGCGAAAAGCGCCGTCGTCGCCGAACCAGTCCGATTCATCGGCCAAGCTATTTGTTGTGCCAGAATCACTTTCGGCAGCGGCCATCTCTGTAATAGTGTCACCGGAGGCTTCCAGTAAATCCGGGGCTAGCGGCTCTGCCGGGTTATCGAGGAGAGTAGGCCGATATTCAGTGACATCGTTACCTATGCTGTCATCCAGTTCCAGCAGAGGATTTTCCTGCACGATGCGTTCAATCTCCTGGTTCAGTTCAACCGTGGAAAGCTGTAGCAACCGTATGGATTGCTGCAGTTGGGGAGTAAGCGTCAAGTGCTGCGACAGCTTAAACTGGAGAGTAGGCTTCATAATATGGAAAACAACAGTAAAGCCGGATTCGCGTAAATCAAATCCTTATTTTCACAGCCGGAAATGTTCTCCCAGATATACTTTTCTCACCTTTTCATTATAGATGATTTCATCAGGCTTACCGCTTGCCAGCACTGTACCGTCACTGATGATGTAGGCGCGGTCACAAATCCCTAGTGTTTCCCTGACGTTATGGTCAGTAATGAGAACACCGATGTCGCGTTCTTTGAGGAACTGGATAATTTTCTGGATATCCAGTACGGCGATGGGATCCACCCCGGCAAAGGGCTCGTCCAGTAGAATGAATCGTGGCTGGGTCGCGAGTGCCCTGGCAATTTCCACACGGCGGCGCTCACCGCCGGACAAACTGATACCCTGGCTGGTGCGGATATGGCTGATGTGTAGATCATGCAGCAGACCATCCAGACGCTGCTGCATTTCATCGGCTGTGTAATTCTTCAATTCCAGCACTGCGCGAATATTGTCAGCCACGGAAAGCCGCCTGAAAATTGAAGCTTCCTGCGGCAGATAGCTCAAGCCCAGGCGTGCGCGCTGATGAATCGGCAACTGAGTCAAATCCCGCTCATCCAGATATATGCCACCGCCATCCAGAGGCACCAACCCCACCATCATGTAAAAACAAGTGGTTTTTCCGGCGCCATTAGGCCCTAGCAAGCCGACTACTTCGCCGCTATTGACGGAAAGCGACACGTCCTGCACAACCGTGCGAGATTTGTAACGCTTTTTTAGATTACTCGCTCTTAACTCGCTCATTTCAGGGACGTCATTGCGACGCTACGGACTCTCATCCTTCGGTTTTTGCTCCTTTTTCTTCGGCTGAATCACCGCCCGCACGCGCCCATCGGCATTTGTTTGATTACTTGCCCCATTGTTGCTGCTCGTGACCTGAAAAAATTCATTGATGGCATCGTAGGAAATATAATCTCCGTGAACTTCATCCTGTCCTCTTTTCAATCTTGCTTTCTTGAAGAGCTGGACTTTATCAGCCTTGCTATCATATTCCATACGCTCGCTCCAGCCCTCGACATAGTCATCCATGCCATCGCGCTTCTGCCGAAAAGTGGCGAGGTTACCGAACGCAGTGGCATATTGAAAACCGTTGGTATCTTCTTTCACTGTCATCTTGTCAGCGCGGATGACTAGCGTACCCTGTGTGAACACCACGTTGCCGGTAAATGTGGCAAGCTTGTTGGCATCCTGCACCGTGGCCTGATCGGCTTCCAGATGGATGGGTTTATCGCGATCCGCGCGCTCAGCCAGTACCGGTCGCGTAAATAACATGGCTGCCATGGCCAAAAAAACTATGACGAAAAATGATTTCATGCCCGTTTCGCGGATATGCTCATGCATGACGGGAAATACGTGTAATGCGTCTGACGCATTGCACTAACGCGCTTTGGCATGAACAACTCTGACCTGCGATAATAACCGGGTAACCTGGGTACGGTTACTGACTTCCATACCGACCGCTTTGATGACCGCATTCGCTTCGGTGATAACCACAGGTCTATCAGTTTTGGCGATGCCATCGTCAGGAAGGAGATGCAAAAAGCTGGTAGTCATGGCTGTCTCTCCCCGGCCTTTACCCGCACTCCGCAGTACCCTGACGTTACCCGTTAGATAGATGTCCTCACCGTTGGCGGACATCTTCGCCTGGTCCGCGTCCACTTGCATCGCCGGTTTTCCGGGCTCGGTGTTGATAAAACGGGGCTGTTCCAGATCAGTGGTATCGTCGTCCGGATAATGCAGCATTCTTTTTGCGGAAAGTAAGTGACGTGAAACGCCATCACGATCCATGCGAACCGCCGAGAAATTTTCTATCATATAATCAGGCGCGGCGCGGCGCGAGTCCTCGTCCTGGACCGGTGAGGGTGCCCGTGCCGACTGATTCACCCAGAACAACAGCGCCGCCAGCAAGGCGAGCAGGAAGAGAGGAAATCCGGAAAGCAGCCGGCTGATCATTTAAGGTACACCGCCAATTGGGCATCCAGCGTATCCTGCGCCTGCATTATCAGTTCACAGATCTCACGTGCCGCGCCCCGCCCGCCTTCAAGACAAGTAACATAATGCGCGTGCTTTTTCACCAGCGCGGGCGCGGCTGGTACACAAATGGCCAGACCGCAGCGTAACATTACCGGTAAATCTATCAGGTCATCACCCACGTAAGCGCAGCTGGATGCATCCAGCTCCAGTTTCTTCAGCAGCGCCTCGAATGCGGGCAGCTTGTTTTTCGCGCCCTGATAAACGAACGTAATACCCCAATCTTTTGCTTTCAAATCCACGCAGCGGGATTCTCTACCAGTGATGATGGCAACTTTGACCCCGCTCGCCTTGAGCATTTTTATGCCGTGGCCGTCGTGGCTATTAAACGCTTTGATCTCCTCACCGCTATCCGCAAGATAGAGACTTCCGTCGGTAAGTACTCCGTCCACGTCGAAGATAACCGCGCGAATTATTTTTGCCCTTTCGAGTATATGTTGCATCGATATTCCAACTGCAAATCGCAAGGGGCGGTTTGAATGTCTAGTTAAGGAGCCTTGAATAAGCCCGGTGGAGCGTATTGCCGACACAGTTAAAACCAGCATACGTCCGGCAGTATCCTGACGATAGTGATGCCACTGCCCTCACGGGACCCGATACTGGTTCCGCCAGTGCAGCGATTTTATAGATGCTCCATCAATTGCGGGAACAGGTCGCGAGACGTACTCGAAGGTCCTGACACCCGTCCCATCCATCAATTTTTAGGCAGCGGAAATACTACCGACTCAACTACGCCGCTGAGTTCCTCTACCACTACTTCCCTGCCAGCTTGCCCGGCTCCGATCTGCCTGAGGCGTGATATGACTTCCTGCACGAGTACTTCCGGTGCGGAGGCGCCAGCGGTAATGCCGATCCGGCTCTTTTCCTCCAGCCAGCTTTCCTGCAATTGCTCGGCGCGATCTATCATGAATGCATCCACACCGGCGTTTCGTGCGACTTCACACAGCCGATTGGAGTTGGAACTATTGGGCGAACCCACGACAATCACCAGATCGCACTGCTTTACCATCATTTTGACCGCATCCTGGCGATTTTGCGTGGCATAGCAAATATCGTCCTTCTTCGGTCCGGTGATTTTTGGAAAACGCTTCTTCAAGGCCTTGATAACCCGCGTTGCATCATCCACCGACAATGTGGTTTGGGTGACATAGGCCAGATGAGTCGGATCTTTAACCTGCAAATTGTCGACATCTTCTTCTGTTTCCACCAGGTACATGCAAGGACCATCCCCTTCAGCCTGGCCCATGGTGCCTTCCACCTCCGGATGACCCTGGTGACCGATCATGATGATTTCCCTACCCTGCTCGCGCATCTTTGCCACTTCAATATGAACTTTGGTCACCAGCGGGCAGGTGGCATCGAATACCTTAAACTGTTGCGCCTCGGCTTCTCGCCGCACTTCATGGGAAACACCGTGAGCACTAAAGATCAGGATACTGCCGACGGGCACTTCATCGAGATTCTCGACAAATACCGCTCCTTTTTTTTCCAGATTTTCTACCACGAAACGGTTATGCACCACCTCGTGACGCACGTAAATCGGTGCCCCATGCATGGTCAGCGCCCGCTCGACAATCTCGATCGCGCGATCCACGCCGGCGCAAAAACCTCTGGGATTTGCAAGCAACACTTTGATCATTGGTCGTTCTCCATAAAAACTATTTTCGTTTGACGCCGATACGGTGTGTTTCCAACGCGCACTCCTTCGGACATATACAATAGTGTACCTTTAATCCATGATAAAAGCCGATGAATCATTATACTAGCAGCCTGCCGGACTTGAAGGAAATCGGCCGCAAAAGTGCTATTTTTCGCTTCAACCTAAATCCGGTAGTTGGACGGGGTGAAGTGTGCGGTTTTTGGGGTACGAGGCAAGGCGCAACGACGCGGAATGGTCGTTCCATTCCAAGAAGTTGCAACGCAGCCATGTGCCGCAAAAACTGTGCAATTCACCCCGTAGCGGTCTCACCCGGAAGGTGAGCGTCAAGTAATAAGAAATATTGTTAGAATCATGGCATTGATATGTTAAATGAGCGGTCAACTACCGGATTTAGGTTCAATGTTCAAGTCAGTCCTCAGCCTGACTGACCGAACCTCCTCCAGCTGCGCGCATACTTTTTTTGCCGCCTGCAAAATGCGTGGTGTCTGGCGGTGCATCAGATCCGGATGCACAAAAAATAAATGATTGCTTCTGACCGCGCTGATATATGACAGCCGCTCCCTGACTTCAGTTTCAGCGAGTTCGAGCGATGCGCTGCTGATGACGGCCTGAGGATCGGCTTCCAGCAAGCTTTCGGCGGATATCACCGGCGTTAGGGAAGTCGCGGAAGCAAACACATTGATGCCGCCGCAAATGCCGATGATATCGCTGATAATATGATGGCCATTTACCGTCATGAACGGCTGATGCCAGATCAACTGAAATACCCTGATCGGCTGACGGCCGCCGTAGGTGCGTTTGATTTGCCGCAACTCGGCTTCGTAAGCCCTCGCCGCTGATTCTGCTTGCGTTGAAGTTCCCGCCAGCGTGCCGGTTATTCGCAATAAACGTGGCACATCTTCCAGTCTGGCCGCCTCCGTGGCAAAAACAGTCAGCCCCAGTTTCTCAAGTTTCTCAATATCAGAGATGGAATTGCCGCTGCGCCACGCAACCACCAGATCGGGCTTGAGTGCAATAATTCTCTCCAGATCAAGACTGGATGAATCTCCAACATCCGGAATGGATTTGGCTGCTGCGGGATAATCGCTGTAACGGCTGACACCCACAAGTTTGCCGCCAGCGCCCGCGGCGAACACCAGTTCAGTAATATTGGGAGAGAGCGAGATAATACGTGTAGCAAAATGATTCAGACGGATATCGCGTCCGCGATCATCAGTCACCTTAAGTACCAGATTTGGCGGCGAAGTCACGCGCGTAACATCAACAGCAGCGCTGATGGAAACCCACGGCAATACAAGCAACAGCGCTAAAATGCCATGCCTCATATTATTGAGGGCATTTTATCGAGAGCATTTTTAATGCGTATATCCCAGCAATATTCACGGTGAATATGATGCCACGCATGTAGCGAACCCAAAAAATTCAAAGTGCCGCGCAGGGGGAGGATGCAATTCCACAAACCAGGTGCCACAAAGTGCATTGCGGAGGTGTCTTATGGGAAGCTACGATACTGATTACGACTCTGCTTCCTGATAGCGTCTGACCAGGGCCGTACGTTGTTCGTAAGCGGCCCGTGCGATGCGGATATCCTCCAGAAAAAGCGGCAGTTCTTTGATCAGCAGCGCCTGCGGACCATCCACGAGTGCCTTGTTCGGTACGGGATGAAAATCCACCAGCACCATATTGGCGCCCGCGATCACGCCTTGGGCGGTAACATGCATGATATCAAGGATTCCGTCTGGCGAAGGCGCGCGCATGCCAACCGAATGCGAGGGATCGATACAAACGGGCATGCGCGTCAGGCGTTTGACCACCGGCACATGGGCAAAATCCACAAAATTGCGGTGAGGATCCGCCATGTTGGTTTTCATGCCGCGCAATCCAAAGACGACTTTGCGGTTACCCTCGGAAGCCAGATATTCCGCGGCATTGAGTGATTCATCCAGGGTGATGCCGAAGCCGCGCTTGATCAGCACAGGAAAATCCTGCTGGCGTCCGACAATTTTTAGCAGTTCGAAATTTTGCGTATTGCGCGTGCCGATCTGCAGCATCACGCCAGTGGCATTGCCTGTCCGGTAGAGGGCGTCGCGAATTTCTTCCACATGGGATTCATGGGTGATTTCCATGGCGATCACCTTGATGCCATATTTCCCGGCGAGCTCGAATACGTACGGCAGGCACGCCTTACCGTGACCCTGAAACGAATATGGACTGGTACGCGGCTTATATGCGCCCATGCGAGTGCATACCTGACCGTTATCGCGTAGCGCCAGCATCATTAATTCGACATGCTCGAGAGTATCCACCGCGCACAGTCCAGCGAATACATTAAGCGTATCTTGGCCAAAGCGGACTCCGTTATAGTCGAAGTGCGTAGGTCTGTGATCATCCTTGTGCCGTCCGAGAACGCGATACTCCTCCGAAATCCGGACAACCTGCTCGACGCATGGCAGGCTTCGCATATCCTCAATGGGCAACGCCTTGGTGTTGCCAATCAAATATACCTCGGTAAGCGTCTGCTCGACGCCAACTTCGCTATGCACGCGCGTGGAGATACCCGGCAAATTAGCCAAGTGCACCATTAACTGTTTGTATTCGGAACTGTCAGCCCGGGTATCCGGGCTCAGGACAAGGATCATGGGATAGTATCGGCTATTGACAAAACCAGCGCGGAAAGCACAGCGGAAATATTGAATTCTAACCGAAAAAACCGGCGCTTGCCATGCAATCGAATATGGCGTTTAATGCTTTTCCAGAGACTGTATTTGCATAGATTTTGAAATTTGTTCCGGCTTCCATACGAACTCAATGCCATCTAAATCAATTCCACCGGACAACGACAGGCTGGATCGTGTTGTTGCCGAAGCCCGGCGCAACCGGGAACAACGTAATACAACCTATCGCGAGCAGGCGCTCAGGATTTATCCCTGGATCTGCGGGCGATGCGCACGCGAGTTTACTCACTCGAACCTCCAGCTGCTGACGGTACATCATCGGGATCACAATCACGACAACAACGCGGCTGACGGCAGCAATTGGGAATTGCTATGCGTGTACTGTCATGAAAACGAGCATTCCCGATATCTGGATAACACCGGCGGTGGCAATTTATCGGGTAGTGAAGAGAAAGCCCAGGCCACGCATAATCCATTTGCAAATCTCAAAGCCTTGCTCAAAAATAAAGAGTAAGCAAGCGATCGAAATAAATCTCGGTCAAATCTGGCGCTTCATCCATCCATGGCAGACCAAAGCTCAAAATTTCAAAATCAGGATTTCGCACTCTATCCGCCCGCCATTTTTCTTATGGGCCCCACCGCAAGCGGCAAAAGTAGCGTTGCGCTGGAAATCGCCAGGCACCTGCCGGTGGAAATCGTCAGCGTGGATTCGGCTCAGGTCTATCGACATATGGATATTGGTACCGCCAAACCCGACGCGCAATCCATGGCGGCGGTGCCGCACCATCTCATCAATCTGATAGAGCCGCACGAGCGCTATTCCGCCGCGCAATTTGTTAGCGACGCGCTTGTCGCAATGCGCGAGATTACGGAACGAGGTAATATTCCGCTGCTGGCCGGCGGCACGATGCTTTATTTCCGGGCACTGCTGGAGGGTCTTTCAGAACTTCCCTCCGCAGACACCGGCATACGCACGCTGATCGAAACCAGGGCTGAAGAGTGTGGCTGGCCCGCGCTGCACAACGAGCTGCTACGGCTTGATCCGGTCAGCGCGGCACGCATTCAGCCCACCGACAGCCAGCGCATCCAGCGCGCGCTGGAAGTGTGTTACCTCACCGATAAGCCCATGTCGGAAATTCTGAAAGAACCCAGGCATTTTTATCTTCCTTACCGTGTGATTCGCATCGCCCTGACGCCCGGCGATCGCGAGGTGTTGCATCAGCGCATCGCGCAACGCTTCGAGAAAATGCTTGAGCTGGGATTGATCGATGAAGTTCGTGCAATCCGTGATAAATTCTGTCTGGACAACGAAAGCCCTTCGATGCGCTGCGTCGGCTATCGGCAGGTATGGATGTATCTGGACAATGAAATCAGCGTGGGCAAGATGCATGAAATGGCGCTTGCCGCCACGCGGCAGCTGGCAAAACGGCAGCTTACCTGGCTGCGCCCTATGGAAGGAGTAAAGAAATTCGATTGCCTGATGGAAAATTTGCCAGAGCAGGTGTGGCAGCATCTGCACAACGCTGGCTTGAAAGCGGCGGTGGTTTCATAATCATGGTTTATCAATAAAGGGGCGATTTGATTGTCGGTTTTTTGATCAACTCCAGTTGGGAGAAAAAAACATGAATGATAAATGTAAATGGATTGTACTCACCGTAACGCTTATTGGTGCCCTCTCCATCACCGGTTGCACAAAGCATGAGGATAAGGTGCACGAGTCCTGGGTGACTCCCCCGGCGGGGCCGGTCATAGACGATACCACGCTTGCCGGCAACATACAGTCAGCATTGCGCGGCGACCCGAATGTCAAAAATCTGGATGTGAAAATCGAGGCGCACAATGGGGAGGTTATGCTTAGTGGTTTGGTGGATAATCAAACTCAGTTGGATCGCGTAATCATGCTCGCATGGATGGCGGAGGGTATCAAGAAGGTGGAGAATAAGATAAGTTTAAAGAGTGCCGGCGCGGCTGTAAAAAATTGATCACGTCCGGATTCCCATAAAATAATATGATGTAGCCGTTCCAAATTTAAGCGGGAAAATTACCTTGATCTCCTCTGTGCTGCTGGCGCTGGTTGTAATTCTCGGCGTTATTCTTTTCGTCCCGCCGCTGCGGCGCGCGCTCATTTCGGATCGGTTGCTAAAAATTTTCCGCAAAATCCTGCCGCAGGTTTCGCAAACTGAACAGGAGGCTCTGGACGCGGGAACCGTATGGTGGGATGGAGATCTATTTAGTGGCAAGCCGGACTGGAACAAATTGCTGGCTTACCCCAAGCCTAAACTGAACACAGAGGAGAAGGCCTTTCTTGCCGGCCCAGTGGAAGAATTGTGCGCAATGCTGGATGAATGGCACATTACACGTGAACTGAATGATCTGCCGCCCCATGTCTGGCAATTCATCAAGGACAATGGTTTTTTTGGCATAATTATCCCCAAGCAATATGGGGGCCATGGTTTTTCGGCGCTGGCACATTCCGAAGTGGTAATGAAAATCGGCTCCCGCAGCGGTACCGCAGCGGTATCGGTGATGGTGCCGAATTCGCTAGGCCCAGCGGAGCTGCTGTTGCATTACGGTACGGAAGAACAAAAAAATTACTATCTCCCACGCCTTGCGAAAGGGCTGGAAGTACCATGCTTCGCACTCACCGGACCGGATGCAGGATCGGATGCGGGCTCGATTCCGGATTTTGGCATCGTTTGCCATGGCGAATTCAACGGTGATCAAAATGTATTGGGCATGCGGGTCACCTGGGAAAAACGCTACATCACCTTAGGCCCGGTGGCGACACTCCTGGGACTTGCGTTCAAGCTGCATGACCCGGATGGGCTACTTGGCGGCGAAAAAGACCTCGGCATTACACTGGCGCTGATCCCCACCAATACGCCGGGTGTCAACATCGGCCGCCGCCATTTCCCTCTTGACGCGGCTTTTCAGAACGGCCCCAATTCCGGCAAGGATGTGTTCATCCCGATCGAATGGGTAATCGGTGGGCGCGACGGAGTGGGTTACGGCTGGCGCATGCTGATGAACTGTCTTGCCGCCGGGCGATCGATTTCCTTGCCTGCTACCAGCACCGGCGGGGCCAAGCTCGCGGCACGTACCAGCGGCGCGTATGGCAGAGTGCGCGTGCAATTCAAAACGCCAATCGGGCATTTCGAAGGCGTGGAAGAAGCACTTGCGCGAATCGGTGGCAATACGTACATGATGGACGCAGCGCGGGTGATGACGGCAGGCGCAGTGGATCTGGGTGAGAAGCCCTCGGTCATCTCGGCCATCGTCAAATATCATCTCACCGAGCGTGGACGCCAGGCGATTAACGACGCGATGGATGTGCATGGTGGCAAGGGTATTTGCCTGGGGCCCAGCAACTACCTGGGGCGCAGTTATCAGCATATCCCTGTCAGCATCACGGTAGAGGGCGCCAACATCCTGACCCGAAATATGATTATTTTCGGTCAGGGAGCGATACGCTGCCATCCCTATGTGCTAAAGGAGATTCGCGCAGCAAACAACAGCAATGCTGCGCGCGCCTCGGTGGAATTCGACCATGCATTGATGGGACACGTTGTTTTCAGTATCGGCAATGGCATGCGTTCCTTGCTACATGGACTGACCGGCGGCTATCTTGCGAGCGCTCCTGGCAGTGTTGGTCCTGAAGTGCAAGGTTACTATAGTCAGCTGACGCGTTTCTCCGCTGCTTTCGCTCTGCTCGCCGATATATCGCTCCTTGTTTTGGGCGGATCGTTGAAGCGAAAGGAAAAATTGTCCGCCCGCCTTGGTGATATTCTCAGCATGCTTTATTTATGCTCGGCAACATTAAAGCGCTTTAAGGACGACGATCGCCCCGCAGCTGATCTACCGCTGCTGCATTGGTCGATACAGGATGCACTTTATCGCATGCAGCAGGCGTTCGATGGCCTGCTGGATAATTTTCCCGGACGCGCTGTCGGGGTGCACCTGCTTCGATTTCTTGTGTTTCCTTTGGGCAAGTCATTCTCACCGCCGTCGGATGAATTGGGCCACAAGTTAGCGAAGTTGATGCTGGCGCCGGGAGAGGCCCGCGACCGCCTGACTGCGGGTATTTACATCCCCACGTCCGCTGATGAACCGCTCGGCGTCCTGGAACAGGCGCTACAGTGCGCAGTCGTAAGTGAAGCGGTAGAAACCAAGCTGCGTGCAGCAGTCAAAGCGGGACGGATTCCCGCACAGCATGACGAGAAAATCGCGGCTGCTCTCAAGCAGAGGGTCATCACTACCACCGAGTTGGAATTAATGGGGAAAATGGAATCCCTGCGCCGCCGCGTCATCATGGTGGATGATTTTCCGCCGGACTTTGGCAGAGGGTTACAAGCTGAACCTGAACTGGCAAAGGTAACACGTGATGTAGAGCAGTCAGAGGCTGAATTCATCGCTATTGAGTTCGATAAAAGTACGCAGGGTTAGAGATAATCATGCACATCAGTCAACACCACCCAGCGGACATTATCCCGGTAGAGACAGCCGGAACGCTCGACGGTCTGTTCCGCGAACGAGTGCGCCGCTCACCCCATATGGTAGCTTACCGGGATTACGACCGGTCCAGCGGCAAATGGCGCGACCTCACCTGGGAGCAGATGGATGGGGGCGTCGCACGCTGGCAAGCTGCTCTTTCCCGGGAGAATCTGACTCCAGGCGATCGGGTAGCGATAATGTTAAGAAATTGTCCGGAATGGGTTATGTTCGAACACGCTGCGCTACGGTTGGGGCTCGTGGTCGTGCCTCTTTACACAGCCGATCGCGTCGAGAATGCAGCCTATATTCTGCGCGACGCTGGCGTCAAGGTACTATTGCTGGAAGAGTTGGCGCAATGGTACACATTTACCGAAGTATGCAATCATATTGACGATCTGGCGCGTGTCGTGACGATTCAGAGCAGCCCTGAAAGAACCACCGACGGTCTCGTGCTTGCGCTGCATGACTGGCTGCCCGAGAAAGCTGAAAAGATACAACATGTCAACCGCGATCCGCATCAACTGGCCACTATCATATACACCTCAGGCACCTCGGGCCGGCCGAAGGGAGTGATGCTGAGTCATGACAATATACTCACGAATGCCCACGGCTGCGCGCAGGGTGTACCAGTGTGGCCAGATGATCTACTGCTTTCATTTCTACCACTTTCGCATACTTTTGAACGTACGGCCGGTTATTACGTCCCAATGATGTGCGGGGCCACTGTGGCCTACGCCCGTTCGATTCAACAACTGCAGGAAGACTTGCTGACCATTCGCCCGACTATTCTGGTTTCGGTACCAAGAATCTATGAGCGGGTTTACGCCGGAATTCGCGCCAAGCTCGCGGAAGGACCCGCTTTAAACCGCCAACTTTTTACCCTGGCGGTCAAAGTAGGTTCCAGCCGCTTCGAATATCAGCAGCGGCGAGGTTCTTGGCGTATATCCCACCTGTTGTGGCCTCTGCTGGAAATACTGGTAGCGAAGAAGGTAATGAGCAAACTGGGTGGGCGTCTTCGTGGTGCAATGAGTGGCGGAGCGGCTTTGCCGGCCGAAGTTTCGCGAGTGTTCATCAGTCTTGGTTTGCCCATCCTGCAAGGCTACGGCATGACTGAAAGCAGTCCTGTAGTATGCAGCAACACCTTTGAGGACAATGTCCCATCGAGTGTGGGGCGGCCTATTCCGGGTGTCGAAGTGAAACTCGGCGTGAACAATGCATTGCTGATTCGCGGCCCCAATGTAATGCTTGGTTACTGGAATGATCCGGAAGCCACCAAGGCAGTGCTGACACCCGACGGCTGGCTTAATTCGGGCGATATCGCGCGCATTGATGAACACGGCCGAATAACCATCACTGGGCGCCTGAAGGAAATTATTGTGATGTCCACCGGTGAGAAAGTTTCGCCGGGGGATATGGAAGCAGCGATTTTGCGCGATTCAATATTCGAACAGGTAATGCTGGTTGGCGAAGGGCGTTCATATTTAAGTGCACTGGTCGTTCTGAATTCCAGCAACTGGGAAAACGTATCTGGGCAATACAATCTTGACCGTGACTGGCGTCACTTATTACAGGACCAGAAGCTTGAAGAAATCCTGCTAGAAAGGATCTCTCATCAGGTACGCGAGTTTCCCGGCTATGTCAAAATATATCGCGTGGCGCTAATGCCGGAACCGTGGACTATTGAGAACGATATGCTCACCCCCACCTTGAAACTGCGCCGGGCGCAGGTACTGGACCGTTACAAGACAAAAGTGGATAAACTCTATGAAGGACACTGACAGATATTAAAGCGGGAGATATCAAGGGCAGCTTTTATAAATCGAGTTTGAGGGCAACGGCGCAGCTGACTTATCAAGAGGTACGGCGGGTATGGGCAATCCATGTAGATGGATACTTGCAAAGCTCGTAGTTTGGTATCTCCTTATTCTGAAACAATGGGCGGGCAAGTGAGTATTAATACAGAAATCCATACATCGCTACCACAAGGGCAGGATCCGATATTGCGCCTCGTGCCGATGCCAACGGATACTAATTATGCCGGCGATGTATTCGGCGGCTGGATCATGTCGCAAGTAGACATTGCAGGTAGTTTGCCTGCGATCCGCCGTGCCCGCGGACGGGTAGCCACTGTGGCGGTAAATTCCTTTGTTTTCAAACAGCCGGTCTTCGTCGGCGATGTGGTGAGCTTCTACGCCAACATCGTCAAGGTTGGGCGCACCTCCATCACGGTGGACGTTGCAGTCTATGCCCAGCGAGGATTGCGTCAGGGGAGTGATGAAATATGCTGCAGGGTAACCGACGCGGTACTGACATATGTGGCAGTGGATGAAAATCGCAAGCCGCGAGTCGTTCCGCAGGAATGACGAATACCCTTACAAAATTCAAAGTCTATTCAAACTCCTCTGGCAACTCATTTTGCCTACTCGTTTGCCTATTGAGGACACTAACAAAAATGTTGGCGTGGCACGCTCTTATAAGAGGAAACGCTCGCTGCGGGCAACTGGGGAGCTGCAAGGTATCGAGACGAAATGGGTTAAGCAGGCAATTCGCAAAGCGGATCCTCGCCGACCTGGATTTTGCCTGGTGTAAAAAAACGGATCAAACTGGAGGCGATATTGAATAATAGTAAATTCATCGTGCGCAAAGCCGCCGTTCTGGGCGCAGGAGTGATGGGAGCGCAGATCGC